>CAWERM010000103.1:0-11526 GCA_963810995.1 uncultured Acidobacteriaceae bacterium
TGCTGCCGGGCGACACAGGTCATCGAACCCGCGAGGGGAGCTGTCCGGGCCGGCCAGCTCGCCCCCTTGTTCGGGCCGACTGGGCGAGATAAACTCATCCCCTGCTGAGCCGCGACCATGCGTGCCCGGCGGGGAAGATGTTTCTCATGGCTGGAAGAATTCAAATCATCTCGCGGGCCCTCTGCGTGCTGAGCCTGGCAGCGATCATGCCGGTCGGGCCGGCTCACGGTGAAGATGCATACTTTCATGCCCAGGCAATCTTCCCGGCAGAGGCCAAGCAGAACCACGCCCGGGCGTGATCTGAAAGATGCGCGGGGCGATCTGCTGGCGGCCTGGTATTCGGGAAGTGGTGAGAGAAATGCCGATGACGTGGTGATCCAGGGGGCGTGGCTTGCCCGGGGAAGCGATGCTTGGGGCTCGAGATTCCTGATGGCCGATACCCCGGGCTACCCAGACTGCAATCCCTCGTCCGCGCTGCTGGGCGGGGTCGGTCTGGCTCTTCTGGCCGACGAATCCTTGACCATCGCTGGAGAAGCCCATGCCGGGAGCCAGGGCGAGCGGGTAGTTGGCCAGCGCTCCCATCAGGATGGAGCCGAAGGCAGCGCAGAGGCAGGTGGAGGTAGTGACGGCGGCCAGCGGCATCCCGGTTGCGGATAGGATGGCGGGGTTGACGAAGATGATGTACGCCATGGTGATGAAGGTGGTGAAGCCGGCGAGGACCGCTATGCGCCACGTCGTGTTGTGGGCGGCGAAACCGAGTATCGTTCCAGGCGGACGAGCATAGGGGTAGTTGGCGACTCCAGAGAAGAACAGCAGAATGAGGCCGGGCAATACAATGAATGGAATCCATCCAGCATAGCGCGAGAGGGGACCGATGAACGCAGCGGAGATCAAGAAATTACTTGGGCTGGCGCCGCATCCTCGGGAGGGCGGCTGGTATGTGCAGACCTACAAGGTGGGTGAACGGATTGCGGCGGATGCATTCGAGGATATGCGCTATGACGGGCCGCGACATACCGCGACGGCGATCTACTATCTGCTGGAGCGGGAGACGTTCAGCGAGATGCATCGGCTGCGCTCGGACGAGGTCTTCCACTTCTACGCGGGCGATGAAGTGGAGATGCTGCAATTGGAGGAGCAGGGAAGCGGGCGAATCGTGCGCATCGGCAACCGGTTGGCCGCGGGCGAGCGGCCGCAGGTAGTTGTGCGACGCGGCGTGTGGCAGGGATCGCGGCTGGCGACCGGCGGTGAGTGGGCGTTGCTGGGATGCACGGTGAGTCCAGGCTTCGAGTTTGAGGACTACGAGGCAGGCTCGCGAGCGGAACTTGCGCACAGTGGCCGGAGTTCCGCGAGCTGATCCGCGAACTGACGCGCCCAGATACTGCGACCTCAAGCTAAACAGGTTGCCGCTGTGTGGAGCGGCGAAAGATCTGTAGAGGCTGCGATTCTTTGCCGTGTTGGTGAATCACGCTTGTGACGAGCGTATTCTGGCGCACGCAGCAGGACTGTGTGTGCGCAACCTTCCCATGTTGGGACATGCTCCGCGAGGTGGAAAGTTCATCTTGGCGCCGGACGAACTCATGCATTCGGGATTCGATCCGATAGAAGAATCAAAGCTCGCATCGGCCGGGAGTGGATGAACTCCACTTGCGGAGTCGGGTCCAATATGCACCATTACAGGAGAAAGATCAAAATGAAGAACATCAAGCAAGTATTTGCCTCCTTCATGAAGGAAGAGTCGGGCCAGGACCTGATCGAATACGCACTGGTTGCGGGTTTGATAGGGTTGGGCGCGGTTGTCGCCATGACCGGCCTCTCGGGCAAGATCAGCAATTCATTCAACTCGGTTGGCAGCAGCCTTACCAACGCAATGGCATAACCGATAGAACACAGCGTAAGACTCGGAGACGGAGATTGCGAGCGGTGATGCGGCGCTTGCAACGTGCTGCGTCACTGCTCACCCCAATGCTGGCTAACGCCAGCATGGGCCGGGCCGACTGTTGCTTCCTGGCCGCCGTGTCGCAATCTGGCCCGCGCATGACAGGCACTGGTGTTTCCCATGGATGTTCTAGAGCAGCAACTGATGTTTACCGGAGGCTCTCTGCTGTGCGCGGGCATCGGTTCGGTGATCGGACATCCGCGAGCGCAGAATTCCAAACCTTATTACCGGCCCCGCGATTGCAGCCGGCCTCATTCTGCATACAATCTACGGCGGCTGGCATGGGTTGGGGGACTCGGCTCTTGCCGGCCTGATCGCCGGCGGCATCTTTCTGATCTTCTATATGGCCGGAGGCATGGGAGCGGGCGATGTGAAGCTGATGACCGCGGTTGGATGCATAGCAGGTCTTTCTCCGATACCACTGGTTGTGATCTCAACGGCGCTGGCGGGCGGGCTGTTCGCGCTTGTCGTCTGCATTCTGCATGGGCGACTGCGCGAGACACTTAGCAACGTCGTCACGCTGCTTCAACATCATGGCCGGAACGGTCTGACGGCGCACCCCGATTTAAATCTGAGAAATGTGCGCACGCTTCGCCTGCCCTTTGCATTACCCATTGCGGCCGGATGCCTGATGACTCTCTGCATTCTGGCGTGGGAGGCGCATTCATGAAACCAAAGCGCATTCTGATCGCCCTAGTCCTCGCACTCTGTGTTTCCGCCCTGTGTACCTGGCTTGTCTCCAGGAGACTGATGGCGACGCCCACAGTGCAAAAGCTGCCGGACAACAGGTACGCTGCGCCGGCGCGTGCGCTACAGGCGGGCGAAGTTCTAAAGTTTGAAGACATTGAGCTAGTGGCATGGCCGGGCAGCGATCCCGTGGATGGAGCGTTCACGCAACTTGCCCAGGCGATTGGCCGCGAAGTACTCTTTCCCTTGGCTAAAGGCCAGCTCATCCTGGAGGACGACCTGTCTGCCGCAGGATCCGGTACAGGCCTTGCGAGCAAGATTCCGGACGGCATGCGAGCTGTTGCGCTACGCTCCGACGAGGTGGTTGGGGTTGCCGGATTTCTAGTCCCTGGATCGCACCTTGACGTGCTGGTGACCTACCACACGGACATCTCGCCCGACCCTGTTACCGCGCTGGTGCTGCAGAATGCGGTGGTCCTTGCCGCCGGGCACCAGTCGGAACCCGACCCCGCGGGCAAGACATCGGACGTTACGGTGGTGACGCTGCTGCTGACACCGGACCAGGCGGAACGGGCAGTTATGGCAAGCAATCAGGGCGCGATCCACTTTGTTTTGCGCAACGGCGCGGACAGCAGTCGAAGCGGAGACACGCCAATGCTGCTCTCGCAACTCTCCGGTCGCGCGCCCGTTGCCCAACCGGGCATCCGCCGCTCGGCTGCTGCAACTGCACCTGCCCCAGCAGCAGTGAAACGCGCTGAGATCGAAACCATTCTTGGAGGCGGCGCACAATGAAGCTCCACAGCGTACACCCGACAGACCGTGGACCCGACAAGCCGGAGCCAGCCGAACTGAACGATCTGAATATGGGCCGAATCCATGTAGGTCGAGTCGCTGTGATTGCCTTTCTGTTGCTGGGCTTTCTTGCGGTGGATAGTGCTGTTGCACAGACCGGCACGGAAGCGGTGATGCCCATCGCGGCGACGCAGGATGCGGTCATTGCACCGCCCACCCTCCACTCCGCGACCGCTAGTGATCTGATACATATAACACTCGGCCACTCGGTTGTGCTTACCTCAAGCTTGCCTCTTCGCCGTATCTACGTTGGCAACCCGGCGGTGCTGCAGACCTACACTTCAGGAACCAGCGAGATCGTCCTGACCGCGAAGACGGCCGGCGTCAGCAGCATGGTGTTGTGGGACGAGGGAGGAGGGCATCGCCTGTATGCAGTCTTCGTGGACCTCGATCCCGAGGCCCTGCGCGCCTCGTTCAATGCGGCCTTTCCCGGTTCGTCCATCCATGTGGAGACAGGCGAAGGCAAGGTCTTTCTTACCGGATCTGTGGCCACGGACGCGGCCTCCGACGCCGCCCTCAAGATGGCTTCGTTGTATGCCAAGGAAGTAGTCAACTCGCTGGCGATCGTTCCAGTGCATGGCAAACAGGTGCAGCTGAAGCTGCGCATTGTGGAGGTAGATCGCACCCGCCTCGATCAGTACGGCGTCAACATTTTCGCGGGAGGACGCGCCGCGGTTGGCGCTACAACCCAGCAGTTCAACAGCACTGTCACGGGCAGCGGACCAACACTTGCTGTAAGCGATCCACTCAACATCTTTCTATACAACGCAAAACTGAACGTCGGACTCACCGTGCAGGACCTGGAACAGAAGCAGATTCTGCAAGTGCTGGCCGAGCCTACGCTGACCACTCTGAGCGGGTTGACGGCAAGCTTTCTCTCCGGCGGCGAATTTCCCTTTCCCGTGGTACAGGGCGGGACTGCGAACTCCACAGCGATCACGATCCAGTTTCGTCCGTATGGCGTAAAAGTAGACTTCACGCCGACCGTCAATCCCGACGGCTCCATCCGCATCAAGCTGTCGCCCGAGGTCAGTGCGCTGGACTACAGCAATGCCGTCACCATCTCCGGATTTACCGTTCCAGCGCTCTCCACTCGCCGCGCCGAGACCGAGGTTGAGATCCAGGATGGGCAGAGCTTCATCGTCTCCGGCCTGCTGGACCACCGCACCACGGAGATCATGAGCAAGATGCCCGGCATCGGGAGCGTTCCCATCCTTGGCGCACTCTTCCGCTCGAAGAACATCAACCACTCTGTGGTGGAGCTAGTCATCATCGTCACTGCGTCCGTGGTCGATCCACTGGCCACTACATCGCTGGCGGAGCCGGAGCAGCCGAAGATGGCGGTGCCCAATCTGGAGCCCAATGGCTTCGACGGAGGAACCCCTAACAAGCCCCAAGCGGATGTTTCCCCTGCTGCGGTGCCAACGCCAATCCGGCAAACCGCGCCCCCGATACGAACGGAGCTTCCATGACGCGCAAAACAAACTCCTCGGAGCACTCCACGCAGGCCATCTTCAGTGTCTGCGCGGATGCGGATGTGGTGCAAGTGGCCACAACCGCCGCGTCCAATATCTCCGGCGCCCATTTTGCAGGCGAGTTTCACGACTACATCACGGCCGAGCGGCGGCCGCAGTTCTCCCCGGCGCTAAAGAACGCCTCCTCCTGCGTTGCCCTCATCGATTTCGATCGCGACCCTGAGCTGGCCATTGAGACTACGGAGCGCCTGCATCAGATATTTCTCAAGAATATTGGCATCGTCGGAGTCGGCGCCAGGCTGGATGCGGAGATTTTGCTGCGTGCTGTACGCAACGGATGCACCGAGTTTTTAACCAAGCCAGTCAACCTGAACGACCTGATTGCATCGCTCAATCGCTATAATGACGTGCTGTCGGTCGACTCCAACGCGCAGAGCAGCCTGGGACGCGTCATATGTTTCTTCGGGGCGAAGGGCGGCGTGGGCACCACCATGCTGGCGGTGCATCTGGCAATTTTTCTGGTTCGCCAGCACGGCAAGAAGGTCCTGTTGATCGACCACAAGCAGCAGCTTGGCCACGTTGCGCTGTACCTGGGACTCAAGGACACGCAGTACCACTTTGAAGAGCTGCTGCACAACGCCGACCGTCTCGACTCCGAGCTGCTGAACGGGTTTATCGTCCGCCACCGAAGCGGGCTGGATGTGATTGCGTCGCCTGAGTTGTCGGGCACTCCGCATGAAGCAACAAGCCACGAGTTTGAACGGGTCATGGACTTTCTGCGTCGCGAATATGACTTCGTGCTGATCGATTCTCCGATTGCATACGAGGCATCCAGAAACGCTCTGATCGAGCAGTCCGACGAGGTCTACATTGTCTCAACCCCGGACGTGGCGGCGTTGCGCGATTTGGCCCGCATGGTGGAACATCTGTCGCTCAGCGACTCATCCACCAACAAGCTGCGTTTGGTGGTGAACCGTTCCACCGCGTCCGACTCCGTCACCCCCGAACAGATCGAGAAGACGGTGCGTTTTCCCATCTCGGTTGCCGTCCCGAACAACTACTTCGAGCTTCTGCGCGCGATCAACGATGGCGAACCAATCTCGCCCCAGCGCCGCTCCGAGTTCAACCAGGCACTCTCCCACTGGGCCAACCAGATCGTCAACGGGATCAATGCATCGGAGCCTTCCGCGACCAAGAAAGGGCTCTTCTCATTCCTGCACTCCTAGCGGAACCAGGAACGGCCAACCGATGCTACGAGGTGATTGCAATGGCTGAAGTATCGATGTACATGAGTCCTCCGGTCCTTCCCCTGGTGGCCTCCGAAGTCCGGGTAACCTCGGTACTCGGCGAGCACGCGCGTCACGCTCTGAAGACTGCGGTGCATCACGAGCTGATCCGGCGCATGGACCTTGAAAAACTTTCTGCCATGCAGTCCGATGAGGTTGGCGGGAGGCAGCGCCTGCTTGGTGTGATCCTGCAACTGATCGGCGAACAGAGCGCACCGCTGAGCACGCTGGACCGCGACCGGCTGGCACAGGACATTCTGGATGAGGTATTCGGCCTCGGTCCCCTGGAACCACTGCTTCACGATCCCTCAGTCAGCGACATCCTGGTGAACACCTACAAGACGGTCTACGTGGAACGGCGCGGCGTAATCGAGAAGACCGACATCGTCTTCAAGGACGAGGCCCACCTGATGCACATCATCGACAAGATTGTATCCGCGGTTGGACGGCGCATCGATGAGTCGTCGCCCATGGTGGATGCGCGGCTGTTGGACGGTTCGCGGGTCAACATTGTGATTCCGCCGCTTGCGGTGGACGGCCCACTGCTCTCCATACGCCGCTTCGGCTCGATACCGTTGACCTGCGACGATCTGTTGCGCCACCGCTCGCTGACTCCGCAGATGCTGGAGACCCTGCGCAGCGCGGTGCGGGCGCGATTGAACATTGTGGTCTCCGGCGGCACCGGCTCGGGCAAGACCACACTGCTGAATGTGCTCTCCGGCTACATTTCCGACGCTGAGCGCATTGTCACCATCGAGGACTCCGCCGAACTGCAGATCAAGCAGGAGCATGTAGCCCGTCTGGAGTGCCGCCCGCCCAACCTGGAGGGCAAGGGAGCGATCCGCCAGCGCGAGCTGGTGATCAACGCGTTGCGCATGAGGCCTGACCGCATCATCCTGGGCGAGGTGCGCGGAGAAGAGGCGCTGGACATGCTACAGGCCATGAACACCGGCCATGACGGCTCCATTACCACCATCCACGCCAACAATCCGCGGGATGCGATCGCGCGCATCGAGACCATGGCCATGATGGGATCCATCACCCTGCCGGCGGCTGCCATCCGCGCCCAGATCGCCTCTGCCGTCGACCTGATCGTGCAGGTATCGCGCATGAGCGACGGATCGCGCCGTGTAACCCACATCAGCGAGATCACCGGTACCAGCGGAGACGTCATCAGCCTGCAGGACATATACCTGTTCGAGAAACTGGGACTGGGGCCCAGCGGCAACGTCAAAGGCCGTTTCCACTCCACCGGCATCGTGCCCAAGTTCGGCGAACGCCTGAAGGCCGCCGGGATCCCGCTTGGCCTCAACCTTCTCGACCATTCGGTCGAGGTGTAGAGCAGAGGAAGCGAGGCTGAACCCATCATGGGCATGACGACCATCACGTTTCTTCTAGCATTAGTGTTCAGCTTCTGCATACTGTTGCTGGCGACGCGGCCCACGGCGTCGAGCAAATCCGCCCAAGTGCGTCTGTCGACCATTCGTCATTCCATCCATTCCCATAAGTCGGGCACGAATGGAGTCGATCTGGAAGCAGAAGGAGAACGGAACTATGTAGTACGCCTGGGCGAATTTCTTAAGCGATACTCCTTCGCGAAGAAGCTGCAGGTGTTGTTGATCCATGCCGACAGCAGCATGAGCATCGGAGGAATTGTTCTGGCCTGCACGGGATCGGCGGCCGGGTGCGGGTTGCTCGGTTTCCTAATGCTGCACACGGTCCTTCTTGCGGGCGGCGCGGCCCTGGTTGGCGCAGCGATTCCTTATGTCCTGTTGCGGATGAAACGCGGCCGCCGCCTGAAGGCATTCAACACGGCCCTGCCCGACGCCATCGATCTGATGGCGCGCTCGCTGAGGGCCGGGCACTCGATGAACTCATCCATCGAACTGATAGCTGAGCAATCGCCCGAACCGCTCTCTTCCGAGTTTGTGCAGGTGTACAAACAACAGCGGCTGGGCCTGCACTTCCGAGACGCCTTGCTGCAGATGGGCGGGCGCATTCCCTCGCGCGACCTGCAATTCCTCATCACCGCCATTCTGGTGCAGAAGGAGACGGGAGGCGACCTGACGGAGATACTCGACCGCGCCGCCCACGTCATCCGCGATCGCGTGCGCATCGAAGGCGAAGTCCGCACCCACACCGCGCAGGGCCGCCTGACGGGCTGGATTCTGGGCCTGCTTCCAGTCATCATGCTGGTGCTGCTGAACATCGTCAGCCCCGGCTACTCGTTCCTTCTCTTCCACGATCCAACCGGGCAAAAGCTGCTGTATGCCGGTGGAATCCTCATTGTTCTGGGCGGCCTTATCATCCGCAAGATCGTCGATGTCCAGGTCTGAAGGTTTGCCATGAATCCTCTCTTTTACGTCACCCTCGGCGCAACGATTTTTTTCATACTCGCGCTGGCTATCTTTCTATTCTTCACCCGGACCTCGCGCGCCTCTCTACAGCGCATCCGCGAGATTACCTACCACGGCAGGCGCTTTCGGCGGAGTGTTCCGATAGCCAGTAACGCGGGCCACCAGTTCATGGCGATCGTGCATTGGGCGCAGGCCCGCCTTGGGCTGGCCGCGGACGTTTTACTGCCCGAACGCCTAGCCAATGCAGGATATAAAGGCACGCTGTCTACCGATATCTATACGACCTCGCGCATCGTTCTTCCCCTGCTTGCGCTGCTGGCCGGATCGTTCATCCCTTACGACCGTGTGTTCTGGATGATCGCGCTGCCTGCCGCCGCCTTCATTGCGCCCAACATTGCACTCACCCGCCTGATCAAGCGCCGCCGAGGGAAGATCCGCAAGAGCATACCGGACGCCGTCGATCTGCTGGTGATTTGCGTGGATGCAGGGTTGGGCATCGATCAGGCCCTGCTGCGCGTGGGACAGGAGCTGGGCAACAGTCATCCCCAGATCACCGAGGAGTTGCTGCAGATCAACCGCGAACAGCGCGCCGGAAAACCGCGCATCCAGGCGTGGATGGATATGGCCGCGCGCAGCGAACTGCCCGAGATCGATGCCTTCTCCGGCATGCTGGTGCAGACCGAACGCTTCGGCACACCCATCGCGCGCGCGCTGAGCGCCTTCGGCGACAATATCCGCCTCAAGCGGCGTCAATTGGCCGAAGAGAAGGCCGCAAAGACCACGGTCAAGATCATCTTTCCGCTGGTCCTGTTCATCTTTCCCAGCATGTTTTTAGTCCTGCTGGGGCCTGCTGTGCTGAGTATTATGCGCGGCATGGCAACCATGGGACAGTAATCCGAGCGAGTTATGGCCGGGCAGCAAGCTGATGCGAAAATGAATCCTCTGCGGGCGATGGGGAGGGTGTGGGCCGGTTTCCGGGATACACTATGCGGGATTAAATGATTCTGGGTCCCGATGATCCGGGACCCAGAGATGGTTGTGTGGAAAGATATGTTTTAGGGCGTATAGTTTGCCGTGACCTGTACATAGTTGTTGTTTGTGTCTACGGATTCAATCGTCCAACTGTACGCCGACCCGAGAGTCAAGGGGCCTGTGGGCGTGTTGCTGCTGCTTGTCGGGTCAACGCCCCAAACCAGAGGCGGAGTGATCTGCGAATTGGTGAAGTTATTGCTGTTGGAGTTGCTGCCGGGAATCTGCCATATGTTATTGCCACCGTTCTGGGGATTGATCCAGAACTGATAGGTATAGTCGCCGGCGTTAGTTGGGTAGGTCCAGCTAAACGAGGGTGTGGTGCTGACGCTGCCCCCGGTTGTGGGCGATAGAGAGGTGGCGGCCGCGGTTGAAGTCAGTACCGCGTTGACCGTAGCGGGCAGGGAAGCGTCCGACGTGCCATCGCTGTATGTGACCTTTATGCCATAGCTATCGTTGACGACCGGAATGGTGCTCTGGGTCGAGTCCTGCAATTGGAACTGATGATTGCCGCAATTGGTGCATAGGGCAATGTCCTGCGGGACGATCACATCGGGGTTGGTGGCCGAGATAAGCTCAGCCGCAATCGGCAGCTTGAGGCCCGGTCTGACGTTGGCGTTGACCGAGTAATTGTCGGACTGGCCAGACTGGATGTTATGACCGGTGTATGTTGTGAGAAGGCTGTTGGTGCCGGTCAGCGTCAGGTTCTCGTTGGATGTGGCTGCCGTAATGCTAACCGTCGGTGGACTCCCCGAATTATTGACATCGTTGAGATCGCCCGCATCGACTACGCCGTCCTTGTTGCTGTCGATGACGGCAACAAAGTAGTAGGTGGATGCAATGGGAACCTGGACCGAGTAGGCCTGCGCACTGCTTGGGTTCTGGATGTACTCCCCGTAGAAGACGCCGGTACTGTAGTTGTAGAAGCCGACATACAGCGGCCCGGTGGCCGTGCCGGGATAGGTGACGCTGCCGGAGACGGTAACACCGCCGGTAGTAGCACCCATGGTGACAGCAACAGGGTTGCCGCTGGAGCTGAATACACCGAATGGACTGGTCGAACTGCCCGCCGTTGCAAAGGCGCGGAAGAAGTAGGTACCGCTGGCGAGCGTGCTGCAATTGGTGCATCCAGTCGTCAGGTCTTTATTCACGAACCAGATGTTGGCTCCGCCGCCGCCGGTGGCTGGGAAGGTCATACTTCCTGCGATGGCGGTGAAGGTAGAGGTGGTACTCCACTGCAGGGTGTAGGAGGTTGGCATCTCGGTGTTGTTGCTGTTGGTGATTGCCTTGTATTGAGCAATCACCCCGTTATTGAATGCGGCCACTCCTTGGAGGGTTGGGGCAGAGGAGAGGGTGACGGATGAGGGATCGGTGAGGGTGACGCTGGCATTGGTCACGTTCGAGGTGACGACATTCACCGAGGCGCTGCCAACCGGGTTGGATGCATTCTGGGAGCCATATCCCAGGTTGTCCTGGAACGCCGACAGGGTGTAATTGCCAGGTTGGACGCCGTGGATGGTGAAGGCACCCGTGGCGGACAGGCTGGTGCCCGGGTTGCCGTTGCCGCCGCGTTGCCCAGCGACAGGTATATAGGATTGGCCTGCGACACAGTATGCGATCCGGTGTATGCAACCGTGCCGGAGACGGTATAGCCCAAGGCGGCGAAAAAGTTTCCGCTGGTGAAGTTGGCGTTGTTTACGGTCGCGCTCAGGGTGGTGGGATAGAAGACGGAACTCGGGCCCGTGATCGATGGCGTGATTGTGTAGACCCCGTTGGGAACATTGGCGATGGCGAAGTTCCCGCGACTGTTGGTGGTCGCGGTCCCAATCGTGGTACTGCCCTGGGTGAGGGTGACCGTAAACGTCGGCAGTGTACTCACACCGCAACCATTCATTACATTG
>CAWERM010000104.1:0-28134 GCA_963810995.1 uncultured Acidobacteriaceae bacterium
AGCAATGGCATTCAGCCCAGAGCGGAATCCTTTCAGAGAAGCAATCAAGACAGCAGTAAAGAACGCAGGGTATATACCAATCAGAATTGATGAAGTTGAACACGTTAACAAAATTGACGATCAGATCATCGCTCAGATTCGTAGTTCAAAATTCTTGATCTCGGATTTCACGTTACAACGGAACGGGGTGTATTTCGAGGCTGGATTCATGTTGGGGCTGGGTAGACCTGTAATTTGGGTTTGCGACCGAGAAGACCTTGAAAATGTCCACTTCGATACTAGACAATACAACACTATTGACTACACGGATGCCGACGACCTGCGGACACGGCTCAAGTTCCGAATCGAAGCAATTCTGGGTAAAGGGCCTCAGGCAGAGCAATAGACGCGAATCCCACCCTCCCTCCCGCGAATCAAAAGCTCCCATGCCCTCCCGCAAATACCAACTCGTCTCACCCGTAGCACAGAACCCCCACGCCATCGCCATGGCGCTTCGCGACCGCATCGCCCGCGGCCAGCGCCAGTTCGCCGCTATCGCGCCTGAAGCCGCGGCTCAACCCCTCGCTCCCGGCAAGTGGAGCATCCAGCAAGTCGTCGGCCATCTCATCGACTCGGCCAACAACAATCTGCAACGCCTCATCCGACTGCAAATCGATTCCGAGTTGGACTTCCCCGGTTACCAGCAAAACGACTGGGTCCGCCTGCAGCGCTTCGACCTGCTCCCCTGGCCTGAAGTTGTCTCCCTCTGGCTCGCGCTCAACCGTCACTTCGCCCACGCCATCCAGCACGCCGACCCAGCCTGCTTCACCCACATCTGGCTGCACGACGACGAGCGCCTCACCCTCGGCTTCATCCTGGTCGACTACATCGGCCACCTCGACCATCATCTCCGCCAACTCCCCGGCTACAAGCGCACTATGTAAACTCACCTCAGCGCCTCATGCCTATTCCTCGCCTACTCGCGCTCGTTCTCCTCGCCACCATCCCCCCTGCCTTTGCGCAAACGACGGCCAAATCTCCCGCGCCCGCTCCGGCTCCCGTCGCCCTCACACCAGACACGGCCACGCTCAAGGTCTCCACCAAACTTGTCGCTGTCTCCGCCATCGCCCGCGACGCCTCCGGCAAGCCCGTCGCCAACCTTACCCGCGACGACTTCCTTCTGAAGCAAGACGGCAAGCTACAGTCCATCGACTACTTCTCCCAGGGCTCCAGCCTCCCTCTCACACTCGCTCTGATGGTGGACACCAGCGGCTCCCAGCGCGCCTACATCTCCGACGAGATCGCAGCCAGCCGCACCTTCTTTCCCGCCATGCTCACTCGGCCGGACGACCGCGCCGTCCTTGTCCAGTTCGACAGCACCATCCTGCAGTTGGTCAAACTCACCACCAACCAGACAACACTAATGCACGGACTTGCCTATCTCACCCAGTCGCACGATGACATCGCGCGTCCCGGTCGCGGCGGCACCCTCCTCTTCGACGCCATCGTCGCCGTCGCCCACCTCGAGCTGGGTAATCAGTTCGGTCGCCGCGCTATGGTCATCCTCACCGACGGCGGTGACAACGGCAGCCGCTTCAGCCAGAAGGACGCCATCCGCGAGGCCCAGCGTGCCGACACTATGATCTACACCGTCTACTACTCCAACGGCGGTGGAGACGAGGGTGTGCTCAAGGACCTCTCCCGCCAGACCGGAGGACGCGAGTTCGCCGTATACCCCTCTGGCAGCCTCTCGCAGATATTCGCTACCATCGCCAGTGACCTTCGCCAGTCCTACGAACTCGGATACCGCCCGCCCGACCTCCGCCCCAACCGATACCACAAGATCGATCTCCGCTCCACCAACAAGGCCCTCACCATCCAGGCCCGCGACGGCTACTACACCCCCAAATAAACTATTGGAGCTTACGGAAGCGGATCCATGACGACATCGACGTTCAGGTGGCTGGTGCTGCCGGGGATATCGAGGGAGCCGAGCGCAACGGATTTGCCGGGAGCGAGGAACGATTCACCCTTTAGCGAGGCTTGGCGGATCATGGTTGCTGTATGGCTGCGTCAGGTTTTTGTGGCGCGACGCTGGACTGGTCCACGGAGGACTTCAGTATTGCGTTATCGCCCATCCCCGTCAGGGTCGCGTCGATGTTCATACCAACATCGATGTAGGTGAACGGAGTCATCTGCGCACTGGCAGGCCCGGTAGCAATTGGAACTTTGTTGCCCAGTTTGAGCGATCGTCGTCTGGCCCGAGGCCAGAACCATGCGTAGTGCTGGGTGCCAATCTGCTTGCCGCCGTCCATCTCGGTCACGGTGTAGGTAAGGCGGTAGTTCTTTTTGGGGCGGTCGAGGTCATGGATGAGCTTCTGCGCGAGTGCAATATGTTCAGCGGTAGCAGTCATAACGATCGCGTTCTGATCGGCGACAACGTAGATTTTGTCATCCGACGGGAGGGTATTGCGCAGCCCGGTGACGATTTCGTTGGCGTCGGCCTGCTGGCTGACGTTGGTCAGATAGAAGGTATGCACTACCGTATCGTCCAGGTCCCGGTGCTTGGAGGCACTGTTCTGGGCCACAAAGATGCTGTTCGCGGTGAGTGGCTTGTAGAAGGTGCCGCATATCTCGCCGGTGATGCGCAGCGCGTCGGAGAGACTGACATTGGTTAGATCGACCGTAACATGCTTGGAGACGTAGTCGGAATCGAACACAACATCGATCCCGGCCGACTTGCCGATGGCCTGATAGATGGCCTTGCTGTCGTCCACCATGTGCAGCGTGATGGGAGCGGTGGAGGTTGGCTTGAGTTGCAGCGGCACGATGGGCGCGGTAGTAGTAGGCGCGGCCTGCGCCCATGCGGCTGGAACGAAGAGAGCCACGGCCAGAGTTGCGGTAATCAATCCATGGATGAGCTTCATATTTGTTCTCCCTGTTGCGGTGCGGGTTGTTGCGTATTGGTTGGGGACGCGTTATCCGCAGGCTGCGGCGGAGCCGTCGGAGGGGCAAAGAACTTGTTGTAGTTGTCGGCTTCCTGGGCTTCGACCTTTGCCTGTGTCTCCGGAGAGAGAGCAGCCAGCAGCTTCGGGTCGGCGGTCTGCACCAGGCGGACCAGCGCGCGCTCCTGCGCGGTCAGTGGAAGAACTGGCGCGGGATGCGACGGGGCAAAGCTGGCGGCGCTCAGCATGGCGGTGCTGCGTGCCGGGGCGGCGATGCGTACATGCATGACTCCCGGAGTGGTGCATGGGCTTGGCGCGGGAGTCGTTTGCAGCAGCACGCTGCGAGGATGCCGACGACCGGCACGGCCGCTGGCGCGGAGATGCATGGCGCGATTTGGCTGACAGCAGGGTGCGGCCTGGCTCTCAGGCCATGCTGGGCCAGCAGCAGAGCGCCAACAATCAGCATGGCCGTTGCGGCCCCGCTGAGTGCGCCTCGCCACCAGGCGGTGGCGAGTGCGGAGCCGGTCAGCAGCTCGCGCCAGCGAAACGGAGCTGCGGGTACGGGTTGCTGTAGGCGCTGTAGGATGCGCGCCTCCATGCCCTCGGGCGGCGCGGCAGCCTTCAAGGCTGCGAGTGTCTGATCGATTGCGTCGTCGTGATTTAGGTGTTCAAGCTCCATAACTCCTCCTACATCCTCAATCTTCCAACCGCTGGCGCAGGTGGTTGCGTGCGCGAAACAGCAGCGAACGAACGCTGGATTCGCTGCGGCCCAGCACCGCGGCGATCTCCACGGAATTCAGCTCGTCCATCGCCGACAGCAGCAACGCCTGGCGTTCGCGTTGCGGCAATCCATCCATCGCGGCAAGCACGTGGCGGATGCGAGCTGCCTCGGCTATCGCCTGGTCGGCAGGCAGATCGGCGGCGATTAGGCCCTCGGCGAAGACCTCGTCCATCTGCTCGGGACGTATGCGGCGGCGACGGTCCAGCGCGAGGTTCCAGGCGATGCGCACAAGCCACGGCCTAAGCTCCACGATTGCGGCCAGCTCCCGCTTGCGCTGTAAGAGGTGCAGGAATACGTCCTGAACAACGTCCTCCGCCTCCGCCGGGTTGTGGAGCAGCGAGAGCGCCACTCGGTAGAGAAGTCCGGAGTAGACCTGCACCAGCGCCGCCAGATCGGGTTCCTCGACCACCCGCTCTGCCACGAACCATTGCAAGCTGCGTTCCCCGATCGCGTCCATTCAACCCTTCTACTCCACAGACGGATGAGATGGCGATCCGCTCGGATTTATTTTTATGGGGATGTACGACATGCTCAGGATGACTGACATGTGGAGTAGATTGTATTCCACCCATTCCGCAAAGAACGCGGCATGGATGGGGCACCCAGATACAATAGAGATCAGCGGCAGGAGTCCGAAGAGGGAAGCGCGGATGAGCTGGTTCAAGCGGGAAGACAACGAGATTGTCAACGATGCGCGCAAGACGGTGCGCACCGAAGGGCTGTGGACGCAGTGCGGCAACTGTAGGCTGGCCATCTTCAAAAAAGACATGGAGGAGAACCTGAATGTGTGCCCCAAGTGCGGGTACCACTTCCACATTGGCGCGCGTCGGCGGATCGGGATGCTGCTGGAGCCGGGGTACAAGCTGGTGGACCTGGATCTGCGCTCCACCGATCCGCTGGACTTTACCGACCTGAAGCGCTACCGGCACCGGCTGGAGGAGGCGCGCAAGAAGACCGGGTTGAACGACGCAATTGTGAATGCGGTGGGTATGATGGGGCCGCACGCAGTGACAGTAAGCGCGATGGAGTACGGGTTCATTGGCGGAAGCATGGGCGCGGTGGTGGGGGAGACGATTGCGCGGGCGGTGGACCGCTCGTTGGAGACGGGGAACCCGCTGATCATCATTGCGGCGTCGGGCGGAGCGCGCATGATGGAGGGGATCGTATCGCTGATGCAGATGGCCAAGATCAGTGCTGGCCTGGCGCGGCTGGACGATGCGAAGATTCCGTACATCTCGGTGATGACCGATCCGACCACGGGCGGCGTGACGGCGAGCTTCGCCATGCTGGGCGATCTGAACATTGCCGAGCCGGGCGCGCTGATCGGGTTCGCCGGGCCTAGGGTGATCGAGCAGACGACGCGGCAGAAGCTGCCGGAGGGATTTCAGAGGTCGGAGTTCCTGCTACAGCATGGGTTCCTGGATGCGATTGTGGATCGCAAGGATTTGAAGGGATACCTGGTGCAGGCGCTGAGTTGGATGGGGGTTGAGCACAAGACTGCGGCGGTTGGGGCGTAGAGTTTGTTGCGACGAGAGGAAGGAACGTGGCTTAATACGTTCGCAGGAATGGTCGTGCTGGACACGATTCCCACATCTCAAAATCGAGATATGGGGTACCCAAAATCCCACCCATTCCGCAAAGAACGCGGCATGGATGGGGCAACCAGTTTAATTGCGGCGCAGGATGCGGCGGAACCAGAGCGTGCCGAGGGTGGTGAGCGCGAGGACCATGACGACTATGCCAATGGGTAGGCCGACGCGGCGATAGCTGAGGGCAAAGTCGATGGGGTTGTGGGCGAAGCTGTTGTAGATCAGGATGAAGACGATGGCACAGAGGGTTGCCGCGAAGAACGCCATGAAGCCCGATGCGACGCCCATCAGCAGGCTTGCGAACCAGCCCATGTTGCCCAGCGGCACTCCAAAGACGTAGCCATTGGCGAAGGTGTGCGGGGCAGCGTGTTCCGTCATGGGGGAATTGGGCGTCATACAGGTAGAATAGCCTCTTATGGCGGAAGGCGCGAAGGCAATGGCAGAGAGCATACAAAGCGGGATGGTGCAGGCAACGCAGGTGGCGCGGGAGGCGGAGGTTCGCCGCGCGGCCAACGGGGTTGCCTTTGCCGCGTTCGGCGATACCGGCCTGGCAGACGCCGACCTAGTGCGCATGGTACAGGCTGTGCCGTCCTCTGTAGCTGCGGCGTTGACACGCAAGACTTACTACTTTGTTCCGCTGGCGCTAGCTGAAGGACGCGGCAGCGAGTCCGCGGGTCACCGCAGCGGCAACGAGGAGACGATGATCTCGCCGGTGTATAGCGCGGATCTGGCTGAGCTGGCGATCTGCCATCGTAACGTCGAACTGGGAGCCGGTGCGGATGGCGCGGCGGTTGCGGGTGAAGAGGGACGCGACGGAGTCTTCATATCGACGCGACTGCTAGGCGACCGGTTCTCGCTGGCCTTTGAACTGTTTATCAACGTGGGCCACGCGTTTGAGGACGAAGCGGGCGTGCCAGAGAGCTTCAGCGAACTGGTGTGGAACCAGGCGATGGCCGACGTGCGGGGCGAGACCAGCCTGGATGCGTGGGAGAGCCGGGCACAGGCGTTGGGCGGAGGCCAGAGCGCACAGCACGACGGCAGGCCGCGTATCGACGAGAAGGCCAAGTCGGATTATCTGGAGGCGGCGTTCTCCGATGCGGTAGCGATTTATATGCTGTCGCTGGCGGTGGATTTCGACTACTCCGAACTGCGCGAACGCGAGTACCCGCTGCTTGCTCCACAGGCGCTGGCGGAGCGGCTGCGTCTGGTGGCGCGACTGTTCCCGCCGAATGCCGACTATGAGTTTGCGATCCGGTATCGCAGAAGGGCGTAAGGCGATCAGCCGTAGTTTTCCGGGAGGCCTGAGGGCCAGGTGAGGTTGGCGACCGGGGCGACGGTGGCGCGAATCTCTTCGAGCAGGGCTGGGTCGTTGGCGAGTTCGAGGCATTTGAGGTTGCCTTCGACGTGCTTGCGCGAGGACATGCCGACCAGGGTGCCGGCGACGGCGGGGTGGTCGAGACAGAAGCGCAGGGCGACTTCAGAGGCGTCGAGGCCATGCTCGCGGCAGATGGCGACGATGCGCTGACCGGCGTCGCGGACCGATTGTGGGGCGGGATGCCAATCGGGCGCGCCGCGCTCGGTGATGATGCCCATGTGCAGCGGCGAGGCGTTGATGATTCCGATGCCG
Source organism: uncultured Acidobacteriaceae bacterium (assembly GCA_963810995.1). Taxonomy (GTDB): domain Bacteria; phylum Acidobacteriota; class Terriglobia; order Terriglobales; family Acidobacteriaceae; genus Edaphobacter. The sequence goes on from CAWERM010000104.1 coordinate 6,922, forward strand.
TGCTGTTTGACAAAGGGGATGAGCGCGGAGTCCATGTCATCGATCATGAGGTTATAGCGGCAATAGGTGAGGATGGTGTCGACCGGGACCTGGGCGGCGATAGCCATGAGGTTCTTGAGAGAGTAGCCGGTGATGCCGATGAAGCGGGCTTTGCCCTGCTCTTGCAGCTTGCGCATGGCGGGGACGGTTTCTTCGACGATCTGGCGGGCATCGCCGAACTCGACGTCATGGGCCTGTAGAAGATCGACGTAGTCGGTGCGCAGACGGGTGAGCGACTCGTCGATGCTGGTGGTGATGCGGGCAGCGGAGAAGTCGAACTGGTCGGCTCCGTAGCGACCGCACTTGGTTGCCAGGACAACCTGCTGGCGAAGGCCATCGAGGGCTTCGCCGAGGCGGGTTTCAGCTAGTGTGAGGCCGTAGTAAGGAGAGACATCGAAGTAGTTGATGCCGCGTTCGATAGCGAGATGGACTGCAGCCTTTCCCTCGGCGGGATCGGTGACGCGAAATGCGTTACCCAGCGGCGATGCGCCGTATCCAAGGATTGAGACGCGCAGCGATGTGTTGCCAAGTTGACGGTATTCCATGATTGCCCTCGTACAAGTCGGATTTCGTGGTGGGTTAGATTATTCCGCAGAGATGGACTTCGATGCCAAGCTCGGCCATCATTGCGGCTTTGGCGGTGAGCGCGCGATCAGCCTGCTCGGCGGACTCGGCGTAGGCGACGTTGACGTGGTTGGCTGGATGGCGTGCCATAAACTGGTCGCACGTAATGCCGTGGAGAAGGACATGCATAATAGGCCACTGCGGCGTGACCGATTGCAGACGGCGTTCAGTCTCGGCGGCGGGAAGTTGGATGGCGGTGGCACGACCGATGTCTGCGTGTAGCTTGCCGCCCTGGCTGAAGATACGGCTCCAGACGATGGGGCCGGCCTTGCAGACGCCTTTCAGGGTGCCTCCGCCGAGGCGGAAGTACATGGGCGGCTGGCGCTCGCTGCGGGCTCCAGCGTAGCCGCCGGCGATGTGCGAGGCGGGAACGGCGCCGGAGATCTGGAAGACCCAGACGAAGTCGTCGATTCCATCGCCCTTGTAGTGCTCACCCCATCGGACGTCGTGGAGTGTGGTGGCGGGATCGAGATGCATGGCGGTCCAGACACGGTTAGTGAGGATGAGGTCGAGCCCGCAGCATTCGTCGACTTCATTGAAGTGGGGAAGCGGGCGGCCGGGGTAGAGTTCCTTGCCTGCGGTGTCGAAGGCTGGGGGACGCTCGACGTTATTGAGCAGGCCTTCGACGAGGTCAGACGCGGGGACGAGGTCTTTGAGGCCCTGCTGATACTGGATACCGATGGCGTCGCAGCCGAACTCATCGGCTATGCGCAGGGCGGCGATGTACATCTTGCACTGCTGGAGGATCTGCGCGTCGGTGAGGTCGGTGGCTTCGTTGGGGCCAGTGACGAAGGTGATGCCGCTGCGATCGAGCCAGGAGCGGATCTTACCAGCTTCGGCGTCTGTGACGTTCTGCATGGCGGCGAAGAGCGCGGACTGGCTGAGACGCTCCTTGAAGACGCCAGTTGGATTGAGCAGGCTGTCTTCGATGATGGCGTTGAACATGCCCATACATCCCTCGTCGAATACGCCGAGGATGGCCTTGCGGCTTTTGAGGTGCTGGGCGAGCGAGATGCCGAGCTGGCGTTCGGCGGAGGGAAGCGCGGAGGAATCGAGGGAGCGGACGTGGGATTGGTCGTGGTCGATGCGTCCGTTGCGAATCCACTGGCGCAGGCCGTCGACGAAGAAGGGATCGGTGAAGTCCTTGCTCCACAGAGTGGAGAACTGAACGCCAGCCTTGCGCAGACAGCCGTTGAGGTTGAGCATTCCGACGAGGCCGGGCCACTGGCCACTCCAGTTGGCAATGGTGAGGATGGGGCCACGATGGGCGATAAGGCCAGCGAGGATGTGGTGGCTATACTGCCAGACGGATTCGACAACGACGAGCGGTGAGGCGGGATCGATGGTGGCGAAGATATCCATTCCCATGCGCTGATTGAAGATGAAGCCGTGCTTGAGGTCGTCGCGGTAGGGATGAGCGCGGCGGATTTTGAGCCCCTCTGCGTCGAAGGTGGCGATGACGGCCCGCTCGGCTTCGAACTGGGCAGGCCAGCAGACCTGATTGGCCGATTGACGCAGATCGCCATTGGCGATGAGAATGACTTCGCCGGGGATGGCCGGGATGGGGGATTCAACCGGCGGAATAGAGTAGGCGGACATTTACTTCTCCTTATGGGAACGCGGTTGTCATGATGAAGCCGTTTCCAGTTTGCTGAAGCACGCTTGTGCATCGGCCCATCCGTCGCCGGGATGCGGGGTGTAGGTGACGCACTGGAGCGATTCTCCGATGGAGGCGCGACCGGCTGCAACGTCCGGCAATGCACCGGTGGCGACAGCCTGTAGCATGACATTGCCCAGAGCGGAGGCCTCCACAGGCCCGCTGACCACAGTACATCCGCAGGCGTCTGCTGTCATCTGGCAAAGAAATGCATTGAGGCATCCGCCGCCAACCACGCGGAGGGTGTGTATGTCACGTCCAGTTAGAGACCGTAGTGCATCGTGGGTGGACCAGTAGGAAAGGCTAAGGCTTTCGAAGCAACAGCGGGCGAATTCGCCGACAGATTCTGGAACGGGTTGGGCGGAGGATTGGCAGAAGGCGCGGATGGATTGCAGCATGTCAGCGGGAGCGAGAAATTGGCTGGCGCCGGGATAGAGGATCGAGCGGAAGGGTTGGGTCGCATTGGCCGCCGCGATGAGGTCGTCCCAGGTATAAGCATGGCCCGCGATCTCCCACTGGCGAAGGCACTCTTGCAGGAGCCAGAGGCCGGTGAGGTTGCGCAGAAGAAGAGTGGAACCATTGCATCCTCCCTCGTTGGTGAAGTGCAACTGGCAGGCACGCGGGGTGGCGATGGGAGCGTCGAGTTCGACTCCCATGAGGCTCCATGTGCCGCTGCTGATGAATGCGCTGTGCGCATCGAGGTTGGGGATGGAGGCGACGGCGCTGGCTGTATCGTGCGAGGCGACGCAGATGACGGGGAAGGTTTTGTTGAAGCCGCAGTGGTCGAGGACGTCGCCGGTGACTTCGGAAAGCACGGTTGCTGGAGCGACAATGGAGGGAAGAATGCGATCGGGGATGGAGAGAGAGCGGAGCAGATCGCGGTGCCAGTTGCGGGCAGTCGGATGGATCATTTCGGCGGTGGAGGCTTCGGTGTACTCGACGGCCTGCGCGCCGCCGAGAAAGAAGTTGAAGAGGTCGGGGATCATCAACAAGGTTTCGGCGGCGTCGAGTTTGGGGTCGCCCGCCAGCACCATGGAGTAAAGCTGGAAGAGAGTGTTGTATGCAAACGACTGCACGCCGGTGGCGGCGTAGAGATCGGCTTCGGAGATACGCTGAAAGAGGCGTTGGGGAATTCCGACGGTGCGGGGATCGCGGTAGTGCGAGGGATTGTCGAGCAGGTGGCCGCGACGGTCGAGCAGGGCAAAGTCCACACCCCAAGCGTCGACGGCGATGCCTGCGGGCGGGGCAGAAAAACGCGAACGATATTTACTTAGGCCGGTTTGGATCTCCGACCAGATTCTCAGCGCATCCCAGTATATGCTGCCGTGCAGGCTGACGCCGCCGTTGGGAAAGCGATGCAGTTCGTCGAGCGAGAACGTACGTCCGTCCCAGTGGCCGACCATCAACCGGCCACTGGAAGCGCCCAGATCGACGGCGACGAAGTGTGACATATGGCCCTCAGCGGCTGAAGCCGCAGTGCAGATGCATAGTTACCGGCACCCCTCGACTGGGCTACTGGTCGTCGAAGAGGAGGATGGCGGCGGCGATGGTGGTGGTCCAGCGGCCGTTCTTGTCTCCCACAGCGGACTGTGTGACGTTGGCGGTGCGCACGATTTTATTGGAGATGCGGTAGATCTCCTTCTTCTCGTCCCAACTTTTGTCGGGGTCGAAGTCAACGTCAAGGGTGGTGGCGAGCATCTCGGCGGCTAGTTCTTCGGCGTAGTCACCGGCCTGGTCTTCGGTCTCGCCGAAGCTATGGTGCTCGGAGAGGTAGCCGTAGGTAGCGCGGTCGGTGGGGATGGCGACGCCGATGGAACTGACGACCAGGCGGTGGGCCTCGCGGGTGGAGTTTTCCGCGATGACGGCAAAGACGACCTCACCGAGGTTGAGGCACTTGAGCCCCTCCTTGCGTGTGATGAGCTTGCAGCGTGGCGGGAAGATGGAGGAGACGCGGACGAGATTCTGAGCGGCAATGCCGGCATCGCGCAAAGCCAACTCGAAGCTGGTGAGGCGTTCTTTATGCTTGCCGACGCCCTTGGTGAAGAAGAGGCGCGTGGGAACCATGTTCATGCCCAATTTTGAAGATCCTCCGGGAGATACAGGATGCGGCGCCCGGCGGTGTTTGGGCAGCCGTGTAGCGTAGACCGTGTCAAAGTTATCACAGCGGGCGGAGAAATGGGTTAATGGAAGTCCCAAAGAGAAAAATGGGGGCAAAGCGAGGGGTCGGAGCGGGAAGCCGCTGGTAGGCATTAAAGACGCTTTTGAGGGAGGGAACGGCGGGAGTTGGGCGATAAACGGGCTAATGGTGGAAAAGATGTAAAAATGGCATTAAGATAGATTTGAAACGGGCCCCAATCCGGGACAGGTTTCTGTTATTTTTTAAACACCACTGTTACTCTTTGGTCTTTGGAACTCACCTGCTGCAATGCGGGGCAGGGTGAGTTGCAGACGCCGCGTCAATCCCAAGCGATTCACTCGACAATCCCAAGCGATTCACTAAGGAGTCTCCAAATACTATGAAAAAATACAAACTTGAATACATCTGGCTTGACGGCAAAAAGCCCGTCCCTGGACTGCGCGGCAAGACACAAATCAAATCGTTTGAAAAACCGCCCACACTTTCCGATGTTCCCTTGTGGGGATTTGACGGTAGCTCCACGATGCAGGCCGAAGGCAAGAGTTCGGACTGTATCCTGAAACCGGTGGCACTGTATCCGGATGCAAGCCGCAAGGATGCATTTATCGTGCTGAGCGAGGTGATGCACCCGGACGGAACGCCTCATCCGACCAACTATCGCGCAACCATCAAGAACGACCCCGATCTGTGGGTGGGTTTTGAGCAGGAGTACTTCCTTTACCAGGATGGACGGCCGCTGGGCTTTCCCGAGGAAGGCTATCCGGGACCGCAAGGCCCGTACTACTGCGGCGTCGGCTACAAGTACATGGGAAGCATCGCCCGCCAGATCGTGGAAGAGCATCTGGACCTATGTCTGGAGGCGGGGATCAATCACGAAGGCATCAACGCAGAGGTTGCCAAGGGGCAGTGGGAGTTCCAGATCTTTGCCAAGGGCTCTGCCAAGGCGGCGGACGATCTGTGGACGGCCCGTTACCTGATGGCTCGACTGTGTGAGAAGTATGAGGTGGACCTGGAGCTGTATTGCAAGCCGATCAAGGGCGACTGGAACGGATCTGGAATGCACACCAACTTCTCGACCAAGTACCTGCGCGAAACAGGCGGCAAGAAGTACCTGGAAGCCCTGATGAAGGCTTTCGCGGACAACATCTCCGAGCACATCGCGGTGTATGGGCCGGACAACCATCTGCGGCTGACTGGGCTGCATGAGACGCAGGCCATCGACAAGTTCAATTACGCACTGTCGGATCGCGGCGCCTCGGTACGGCTGCCGGTGAACTTCATCCGCAATGGCTACAAGGGCTACCTGGAAGATCGCCGTCCAAACTCGGAAGCCGATCCTTACCAGATCGTCTCACGCATTCTGAAGACGATCAGCACGGTGAAGGTGAAGTAGTCCAGCAAGCTATATAGCGTAACGAGTACAAGAAATACCTTATCGCAGCATGTGGGCGTGGGGAAGTGGGCAGCATGTATTGCTTGCCATCTCTCCACGCCCCAATTTTTTCAACACAGTGCAGGGAGTAGCATCCGTTACAGCAGTCCCGGAGGAAATGTTTATGGCGGGAAAGAAGAAGCAAAAGGGCAGAAGCGCGAAGGGCAAGAAAGATAAACTTCAGCAGCACCACCCGATCGACATTGCCAACGTGCCCGCAGCAACCTTGCACCTGGGCAAAGACTGCGACTACGACAAGGAACTGGAACGCTTGCAGATCGAGCTGGTGAAGTTGCAGGAATGGATCAAGCACAAGGGCATGCGGGTGGTCGTGCTGTTTGAAGGGCGCGACGCGGCCGGGAAGGGCGGAGCCATCAAACGCATCACGGAGAGCCTGAATCCGCGCATATGCCGCGTGGTGGCATTGGGCACGCCTACGGAGCGGGAAAAAACACAGTGGTACTTCCAGCGCTACGTTACACACTTGCCGGCTGCTGGAGAACTGGTGCTGTTCGACCGCAGTTGGTACAACCGCGCCGGAGTCGAGCACGTGATGGGCTTCTGCAGCGAAGAAGAGTATATGGAGTTTATGCACAGCTGTCCGGAATTCGAGCGCATGCTGGTGCGCTCGGGCGTCCTGCTGATCAAGTATTGGTTTTCGGTGAGCGATGAAGAACAGGAACGGCGCTTTCAGAGCCGGATGGGCGATCCGACGAAGAGGTGGAAACTCAGCCCGATGGACCTGGAATCACGGCGCGCGCTGGGCGGAATATTCGCGGGCCAAGGACGACATGTTTGCCGTGACCGATATCAAGCAGGCTCCGTGGTATGTGGTGAACGCGGAGAATAAGAAATGCGCACGGCTGAATGTGATCCGGCATCTGCTGTCGCTGGTGCCCTATAAGGATCTGACGCCGGAGCGGCTCAAGCTGCCGCCGCTGCGCAAGACCGAATATGTGCGCCCGCCGATGCAGAACCAGAATTTCATTCCGGTGATCTATCAGAAGAAGATTAAGGAACCCAAGGGCAAGCTGCCAGACATGGGCGCAAAAGCGAAGTCCTAGAGCTTTTAGTGGGGTAACAGTTGATTTCCGCAGCGGTTTGATGGGATTATTTGCATGGAATACGCGATCGCCGCGTGTTCGCAGCTATGACCTTGGGACGCATAGTTGCCCGCTGGTTTCCGGGCCCCATTCAGCCCGTAACTTAATCGATAGGAGAGAAGGAGATCGATATGGGAAATCCCCGAGGTTTGCCGGATGGATTCAAATTTTGCAATTGCGACGACTGTTGTCCACAACGCAAGGAGGGCGATGAACTTCCCCCCGCACCTAGCAGCAGCACCCCATGCGGGAAGACCGATACGACCAAAGGCTGCTATTGCGAGTTGTTTTATCACCATGCTGACGGATCGCACATGCATCGCAGATATCTGGCTTTGCCGGATGCAAACGGGAAGATTGTACCGGCTAAGGGCGAGATATATGACTACTACTGCGTGAAGCCAGTGCTGGAAAAGGGGGAGGATACCTACATCGCACTTTGTGGCGATCCGGTAAGCCATCCAGAGGGCGGGATGTCCAGCAACGTCTTCCTGACGTGTCCGAGCACCACAAATTGCACGGGGCCAGCAAAGTGCAAATTGTATTACCTGCGCGGCGGCGAGGATGGTTACGGGGAAAAATGGAGGCCGGTGAAACCGGACGCGCCGGGGCTGGACAAGAAGTTCTCCGAAGAGAATGGGAAGATGAAGATCGATTCGGCCGACCTGAAGGGCTTGAAGACCAAGTTTCTATTCAAGTGCTTCTGCGTAATTTAGTACTGCATTGAGTGCGGTGGAGATCCCAGTTCCACCTCGAGGCATACAGCCAATTGCTGTGGAGCCGGTATTCATTCTGCACCAGGTGTTACCGGAAGAGGCCCGCCGTGCGCGGGGCTTTCCATTTGCGGTAGAACTGTAGCTTCGTTGCCATGCGTCTTCGGCGGGTGATAGCCTGCGTAAGCTGGAGAATTTTGGCAATCTCACGGGAGCAATACCACACATGCAAACGAGCTACAACGGAATTCCGGTCCCTGCAACGGGCAAGGCCATTGAGTATGCGAACGGGGTATATACCGTTCCCGACCATCCGATCATTCCTTTCATCGAAGGCGATGGGACGGGGCGGGACATCTGGCGAGCGTCCAAACGAGTGTTCGACGCGGCGGTGGAGAAGGTCTACGGCGGCAAGCGGAGCGTGGAGTGGTACGAGGTGCTGGCGGGCGAGAAGAGCTATCGCCAGAATGGGGAGTGGCTGCCGGACGATACGGTGAAGGCGACGGTGGACTTCCGGGTGTCGATCAAGGGGCCGTTGACGACTCCAGTGGGCGGCGGGATTCGCAGCCTGAATGTGGCGCTTCGGCAGTTGATGGACCTGTACCAGTGCATCCGGCCAGTGAAGTACTATGCGGGTGTGCCCAGCCCGGTGAAGCATCCGGAGAAGCTGAACGTGGTGATCTTCCGCGAGAATACGGAGGACATCTACGCGGGGATCGAGTTCCGCGAGGGGACACCGGAGGCGGCGAAGCTGATCGCATTCGTCAACGACGAGATGCTGAAGGGGACGAAGAAGCGGGTGCGGCTGGACTCGGGCGTGGGGATCAAACCGATCTCGATTACCGGGTCGAAGCGGCTGGTGCGGGCGGCGATTCGGTTCGCGCTGAAGGAAGGGCGCAAGACGGTGACGCTGGTGCATAAGGGCAATATCCAGAAGTTTACCGAGGGGGCGTTCCGCGAGTGGGGGTATGAGGTTGCGACCGCAGGAGTTCCGCGCGCAGACGGTGACGGAGCGGGAGAGTTGGATCCTGGGCAACCTGGAAGCGAACCCGAAGCTGACGGCGGAGGAGAATGCGGCGCTGATTGAGCCGGGGATCGAGTTTGCGCCGAAGGAGTTTGGCGAGAAAGTGGTGGCCGAGGTGAAGAGCGTGCTGGCGGCGATCGGCGAATCGCACGGCGCTGGGAAGTGGAAGAGCAAGGTGCTGGTTAACGACCGGATTGCCGACTCGATCTTCCAGCAGATCATTTTGCGGCCGGAGGACTACTCGATTCTGGCGACGACGAACCTGAACGGCGACTACATCTCGGATGCGGCGGCGGCGCAGGTTGGAGGGCTGGGGATTGCTCCGGGCGGGAATGTGGGCGATGGGTACGCGGTGTTCGAGGCGACACATGGGACGGCGCCTAAATACGCGGACAAGGACGTGATCAATCCGGGGAGCGTGATGCTGTCGGGCGTGATGCTGTTCGACTTTCTGGGATGGACGGAGGCGGCGCGGCTGATCGAGAGCTCAATGGAGAAGACGATAGCGCAGAAGTTCGTGACCTATGACTTCGAGCGGGCGAATGCAGGGTGCGACCAAGGTGAAGACGAGCGAGTTTGCGACGAGGATGATTGAAAACATGCAGTAAGGCTTAACACCGATTGCACCGATTGGATCGATAAAACAGGCAACGACAAATACAGGCCTTCAGTCAGAACGAACTTGAACGACAAATTTAGGATGCGGACAAAAGCAAACGGGAGAATTTGAGCGACAATGCGGAAGAAGGTAACGATTGTTGGGTCGGGGAATGTGGGGGCGACGGCGGCGCACTGGATCGCGGCGAAGGAGCTTGGCGGACGTGGTGCTGCTGGATGTGATCGAGGGCGTGCCGCAGGGCAAGGGGCTGGACCTGGCGGAGGCGATGCCGATCGAGAAGCGTGACGTGTCGATTGTGGGGACGAACGATTACGCGGACACGGCGAACTCGGATGTGGTGGTGATTACGGCGGGGATCGCGCGCAAGCCGGGGATGAGCCGCGACGATCTGCTGAATACGAACTACAAGATCATGAGCGATGTGGTGTCGAAGGTGGTGGCGTCGTCGCCGAAGACGATCCTGATAGTGGTGTCGAACCCACTGGATGCGATGGCTCAGACGGCGTATAAGCAGGCGGGACTGCCACGGGAGCGCGTGATCGGGATGGCGGGCGTGTTGGATTCAGCGCGCTTCAGGACTTTTATTGCGCAGGAGCTGAACGTGTCGGTGGAGAATGTAACGGCGTTTGTGCTGGGCGGGCATGGAGATACGATGGTGCCGCTGGCTCGCTACTCGACGGTGGCGGGGATACCGATTACGGAGCTGATTGCGCCGGAACGACTAGCGGAGCTGGTGCAACGGACGCGCGACGGCGGGGCGGAGATTGTGAAGTACCTGAAGACGGGAAGCGCGTACTATGCGCCGTCGGCAGCGGCGACGGAGATGGTGGAGGCGATCCTGAAGGACAAGAAGAAGATTCTGCCATGCGCGGCTTACTTGCAGGGCGAGTATGGGATCAACGGGCTGTTTGTAGGGGTCCCGTGCAAGCTGGGCGCGGGGGGATTGGAGCAGATCATCGAGATCAAGCTGACGGCGGAGGAGAAGGCTGCATTGCAGAAAAGCGCGGATTCGGTGAAGGAGCTATGCACGGTGATTGGGGTGGCGTAGGGGCAACGCGAGTGGAGGAGTAGCTCTGGATATGGCCGTGTAAGGTGTGATGCGCGGCACAGGGGGCGCTTTGCAGTGCGGGGTATACTTCGGACAAATGCAGGCACTATGCTGGATGGCGCCGGCCAATCCGTGCCGGGCCATGTCCAGGGACGATGAAGTTCTCTGCACGATAGACACCAATGGGAACCAAGAAAGAAGCTGCAATGTCCTCCAGTTCGACAGGCCAATCAGACAATCGAGTTCAGAATTCAGTATTAGCGCAGCGGGTGATGAGTGGGGAAGAAGCAGCCGCGCTGATCCAACCCGGCGAGCAGATTGGGATGAGCGGGTTTACCGGGTCGGGCTACCCGAAGGCCGTGCCGATGGCGCTGGCGCGGCGCATCACGGACGCACATCTGCGGGGGCAGCCGTTCAAGGTGAATGTGTTTACCGGGGCATCGACCGGGCCGGAGCTGGACGGCGCGCTTGCCATGGTGGGCGGGATGCAGATGCGGCTGCCGTACCAGTCGGATCCGATCACGCGCAAGCTAATCAACGCGGGCGAGATGCAGTACACGGACCTGCATCTGAGCCAGGTGGGGCAGATTGTGGAGTATGGCTTTCTGGGCAAACTGGACCTGGCACTGATTGAGGTGACGGCGATCCTGGAGGACGGGCGGGTGATACCCAGCACGTCTGTGGGTAACAACCAGACCTGGATCGAGTGCGCGGAGAAGGTGATTCTGGAGGTCAACTCTGCGCAGCCGATGGCTCTGGAGGGGATGCATGACCTGTACTACGGGTTGGGCAGGCCGCCGCATCGCGACCCGATTCCATTAACCTCGGTGTGCCAGCGGATCGGCGAGCCATATCTCAGGATTCCACCAGAGAAGGTGATTGCAGTGGTGCTGACCGACTCGGCAGACCGATCCAGTGCGTTCAAGGCGCCGGATGCCGGCTCAAAGAAGATTGCGGGACACATTCTGGAGTTTCTGGGCAATGAAGTGAAGAAGGGACGACTTCCGGCTTCGCTGCTGCCGCTGCAATCGGGAGTGGGCAACATTGCGAATGCGGTGCTGTACGGGCTGGAAGAGGGGCCATTCAACGACCTAACCGCCTATACAGAGGTGATCCAGGATGGGCTGGTGAGCCTGCTGCGGTCGGGCAAGATGGTGTGCGCATCGGCCACGGCGTTCTCGCTGAGCCCAGAGGGGACGGCAGATTTTATTCCGAAGATCGGCGAGTTCCGCGACAGGATTGTGCTGCGTTCGCAGGAGATATCGAACCATCCGGGGATCATCCGGCGGCTGGGTGTGATTGCCATGAACGGTATCATTGAGGCGGACATCTACGGCAATGTGAACTCGACGCACATTATGGGGTCGAGCATCATGAACGGGATTGGCGGCTCGGGCGACTTCGCGCGCAATGGGTTCTTGTCGATCTTCATGGCCCCGTCGACGGCGCAGAAGGGGACGATCTCGACGATCGTTCCCATGGTGTCGCATGTAGACCACACGGAGCACGATGTTTCGGTGGTGGTGACGGAGCAGGGGCTGGCTGACCTGCGCGGACTGTCGCCGACGCAGCGGGCGGGATTGATGATTGAGAAGTGCGCGCATCCGGACTATCGCGCTGCGCTGCTGGATTACTACAACCGCGCATCCAGACTGTCTACCGGCAAGCACACGCCGCATTTACTGACGGAGAGCCTGAGCTGGCACAGCCGGTATCTGCGCACCGGACATATGCTGCCGCAGGCGGATTAGGGTAAGCCGCGTAGTTGATGTAGCGGGTCAATTCTGCGGCTCAATGTTTTCGCGCCCCTTGATCACGAGCGATCAAGGGGAGCGAGTCTTATATAGAGTGGATCATTCGGCACGGCTAAACCGTGCCCTTCCGACTACGCCATCCATTTGACTTCGCTCAGGACAGGCTCAGCAGCGGTGCCCTTAAGCACAACAACAGCGATTGATTATGCTTTGACGACGGCGCCGTTGACGACTTTGACGGGATCGAGGAAGGGCATGGCGGCGCGGAGTTGCGCGCCAATGATCTCGATGGGGTGGGCGCGATCCTGCTTGCGGAAGTTCTCGAACTCCTTGCGTCCGCTGTTCTGGTCGGCGATGAAGCGTTCGGCGAAGGCGCCGCTTTGGATGTCGTTGAGGACCTCCTTCATGGCCTGCTTGACGGCAGGCGTTACGATGCGCGGACCGCTGACGTAGTCACCCCATTCGGCGGTGTCGGAGATGGAGTAGCGCATGTATTCGAGGCCTCCGCGGTACATAAGGTCCACGATGAGCTTGAGCTCGTGGAGGACCTCGAAGTAGGCGAGTTCCGGTTGATAGCCGGCTTCGACCAGGGTTTCAAAGCCTGCCTTGACCAGAGCGGACGTGCCTCCGCAGAGGACGGCCTGTTCGCCGAAGAGGTCGGTCTCGGTCTCCTCGGTGAAGGTGGTTTGCAGGACGCCGGCGCGGGTGGCCCCAATGCCCTTGGCGTAGCTAAGGGCCTGGGCGAGTGCGTGACCGGAAGCATCCTGCTCGACCGCAACCAGCGCAGGCGTGCCACCTCCCTCCACGAAGACTTCGCGCACACGATGGCCGGGAGCCTTGGGCGCAACCATGGAGACATCGACGAAGGCGGGCGGCTGGATGGTGCGGAAACGGATGTTGAAGCCGTGGGCGAACATGAGCGTCTTGCTGGGGGCAAGATTGGGTTCGATCTCGGCGTGATAGACCTTGGCGGCGGTCTGGTCGGGAGTGAGGTTCATGATGACGTCGGCCCACTTGGAGACATTGGCCACGGTGTCGACGACCAGGCCTGCGGCGCGCGCGCGGGCTGCGTTGGGCGAGTCGGGACGGAGGCCGACGCGGACATCGACGCCGGAGTCCTTAAGGTTGAGTGCGTGGGCGTGGCCCTGTGAGCCGTAGCCGATGATGGCGACTTTTTTAGATTGGATGAGTGAGAGGTCTGCGTCTGCGTCGTGATACGTCTTAGCCATGATGAGTGATTATCCTTTGCTGTAATGGTAGCTGAGATGAAGGCTTAACACCGATTTGCACCGATTGAACAGATCGAGAACGAAGGATTTAATACGGATTAAAAACGGAAACCAGTTTCCTCATTGATTGATTTTTTTGATCGGTGCTGTTTTTGTCATGATCGGAGTACGTTTTATCTTTTGTCTTAGTCTTCGTCGGGGAGGTTGGGGAACTCGGAGGGGATGACCTCGGCGGCGGAAGGTTTTGGTTTGGGCCCAGGGCCGTGCTTGGATTTGGATGCGCTGCCGTTGGCCTGGCCGAGGGCCTGCAGGACGCGGCTGGTGTGCTTGCCGCGGCGCATGGCCATGCGTCCTGTGCGCGAGACCTCGAGGATGGTGTAACCGGACTCGCGCAGAACCTGGATGAGGCCTTCGATCTTGCTGGTGCCGCCGGTCATTTCGAGCATGATGGACTCGGGGGCGAGATCGACGACGCGGGCGCGGAAGACGTTGGCCAGCTCGAAGATCTGGGAGCGCGATTGCAGACCGCTGGGCGCGGTTGGGCCGGCGGCGACCTTGATGAGGCATAGCTCGCGGATGACGGCTTCGCTGCGGCCGACCTCGTCGACATCGTTGGTAATTTCGAGTTTGTAGAGCGATGCGCGGATGCGATGCGCGGCGGTCTCGGGCGCCTCGCAGACGATGGTCATGCGCGAGGTGTCCGGCTGCTCCGATTCTCCAACGGTCAAAGAGACGATGTTGATGCTGAGACGGCGAAAGAGCGATGCGACGCGAGTGAGTACGCCTGGCTTGTCTTGAACAAGAGCTACGAAGGTGTGGAGCATTTTTGGCCTTTCTGCGATCAGTTATAGAAGTGTTCGGGTGGAACCAGCAATGATTACGGTGTAGAGAACGTCACCATGAGTTTTGTTCTGCTTTCCACTCTGCATTGAGCCCGTATGTCTCAATAAGGTAGGTGTCCATATCTTCCAACACATCACGCGTGTGTTGCATGACGTACTGTAATGCTGACCAATAGACTTGGACTGGAGTTAATGGATCGGTGCGAATTTGGTGATCTATTCGACCGTATCTAAAGCGTTTGCTCGTTGGGTCTACTTGATCGAATTCATCTATACATTGCTCTACAAAACCGTAATCCCATTGTGGCCAAACTCCGCTCCCAAGCTTCTTGGGGATGTTCTTACTCGCCTCTCGCCACAAATCCATAAGAGGGTGCCTATTGGGCACTGGAATTACTGATTCTTCGGACGCATTCTTCCGATTACTCTCAAGATACCGCGTACCCCAGACAATCTTTTTGAGCGTAAGCTCCAGGTAGTGTCTAAACAAAAACAATGTGGCTGTTCCTTCGTAGTCCATCGGTGGAAGACCATCCGCAAATCTCCTCTGAATGCATTCCACGCTTAATTCTGCTAGCGCATAAAAACTGAGGCGGTTCGACGAACTTGTGTAGCTTTCTGATGGAGTAAAAATCTTTTTGTATTCCCATTTCTCAAAGGCAGGTCTACGAATGACTGTGTCTACGTCGTACTCTTCATCAGCCATTTTGTCTCCTTTCGTCATTGAAAAGCACATCTATGCGTCCTCGGAGGTTTCGATGAGGGGGTCGGCGGCGGGGCGGCGAACCATCTCGTGCAGCGCTGAGCCGGGCGCTGATACTGATTGGATCGAGCTTTCGATAGCGCGGGCCTTCAGCCCGCTAATGCGTGGTGTGATTGCACCTGGGGCTTCGCCCCAGGCTAGATTAGCGCGGGCCTTCAGCCCGCAGATGATTTGGGACTGCGTACCTGGGGCGTTGCCCCAGGCTAGATTAGCGCAGGCCGTTGGCCCGCAGATTGTGATGACGCAATGACCTGGGGCGTTCTGCCCCAGCGAGCAAGCTCGCCGGGTACCCCATTCGCCCCAGGCTAGGGTATGCCGCGCCGTTGGCGCAGGATCAGTGGCGTTCCACATATCTGGTGCTTCAGTCAGGATGACGGTGGTGGGGTGGGCGGGCTGAAGGCCCGCAGTATTGTAGCCTGGGGCAAAGCCCCAGGTCTGGGTGGGGATTCTGTCGGCGGGCTGAAGGCCCGCGCTATACTCGTTGCCATGCCGCAATCGATCTCCTACGTGTTGGTGCATCTTGTCTTCAGTACCAAGCAGCGCAGACCGTGGCTGAACGACGGCATTCAAAGCGAGATGCATGCGGTTCTGGCTTCGGTCATCAATCGTTCGGATAATATCTGCGTTCGCGTTGGCGGTGTTGCCGACCACATTCACATTGCGCTGTTTATTGCACGGAACGAATCGATGGCGAAAATCGTGGAGCGTTTGAAGGTTTCGTCGTCGAAGTGGATCAAGACGAAGGGACCTGAATTTGCGAAGTTCGGCTGGCAGCGAGGCTATGCGGCGTTCTCTGTTGGGCTGAGTGATCGAGCGGCGCTGGTGCGGTATATCGATGCGCAGGCCACCCATCACCGGAGGCGCGACTTCCAGGCGGAGATGCGGGCGATGTTTGCGAAGTATGGCGTTGAGTTCGATGAGAGATTTGTGTGGGATTAGGCGTGCGTCGGATTCGTGGTGATTGATGTATTTAGCGCGGGCCTTCAGCCCGCAGAGAACCGACGGCCAGAAACCTGGGGCTTTGCCCCAGGCTAGAGTAGCGCGGGCCGTTGGCCCGCAGTTCGAGGGATGGCGAACGATTGCGGCGATTGGCCTGGCTGTTTTAGCGCGGGCCTTCAGCCCGCGGTTGTTGGCGATGCGCTGACCTGGGGCGTTGCCCCAGGCTAGAGTAGCGCGTGCCTTCAGCACGCTAGTGCGTGGGCCATTTGTGACTCCCGTTGGCTGAAGACGATCGTTCACTATGCGTCCTCGGAGGTTTCGATGAGGGGGTTGGCGGCGGGGCGACGGACCATCTCATGCAGCGCGGAGCCGGGGGCGATCATGGGATAGACGCCGTCCTCCTTCTCGACCTGGAAGTCGATGAGGAAGGGATGGCCGCTGGTGCGCGCGCGGGTGACGGTGGGGATAACATCCGACCGTTTTTGGACGTGCGCTCCGGCGATGCCGTGTGCGGCGGCCAGGGCGACGAAGTCCGGCGAGAGGATAGGTGTGCAGGCGTAGTTCTTGTCGTAGAAGATCTCCTGCCACTGGCGCACCATGCCGAGGAAGCCGTTGTTGATGACGGCGATGTTGACGGAGATGTGCTCCTGCTGGATGGTGGAGAGTTCGGCTGCGGTCATCTGGAAACCGCCGTCGCCGGCGATGACCCAGACATCTTTTTCGGGGCAGGCGAACTTGGCCCCGATGGCGGCGGGCAGCGCGAAGCCCATGGTGCCGAGGCCGCCGGAGGTAATGAGAGTGCGCGGTGTGTCGTGGCGGAAGTACTGCGCCTCCCACATCTGGTGCTGGCCCACGTCGGTGACGATGATGGTGTTGGCGAGGCGGCCGGACTCCTTTGCCTCGCGCCAGATGTCATGGATGACGTGCGCGGCGTAGAGGTGGCCGTTGTCGGGCAGGTTGATGATGTCGCGCACACTGGCGTCGCCTTTCATGGTTGCGATCTCGCGGAGCCAGGGCGTGGAACGAGAAGCAGATCCCTCCGTTGCGCTACGGGATGACAAATCGATGGGCGGGAGGAGCGGGATGAGGGATTCGAGGACGGTGCGCAGGTCGCCGATGAGGGCGACATCGGCGCGGACGTTCTTGTCGATCTCGGAGGGATCGATCTCAATGTGGATTTTTTTGGCGTGGGGTGCGTAAGTGGCAAGCGTGCCGGTGACGCGGTCGTCGAAGCGCATGCCGAAGGCGAGCAGCAGGTCTGCCTGCTGGATGGCATTGTTGACCCACGCCTCGCCATGCATACCCATCATGCCGAGGGCGAGAGGATGACCGGTGGGGAAGCAGCCAAGGCCGAGCAGGGTGCTGGCGACGGGAATCTGACGACGCTCGGCGAAGGCGAGGAGCTGGGATTCGGCCTCGGAGATGAGGACGCCGTGGCCGGCCAGGATGAGGGGGCGCTTGGCGGCGGTGATCAATTCGATGGCCTGCTCGATGGAGTTGGTTTCTGCACGCAGCATGGGATGCGGGCGATGCGGCGCGGGCGCGGCGGCGGCGAAGTCGAAGGGCGCGGAGGCCTGCTGCGCATCCTTGGTGATGTCGACCAGCACAGGGCCGGGACGGCCGGCGACGGCGATCTGGAAGGCCTTGCGGATGGTGGGCGCGATGTCTTCCACGCGCGAGACGAGGAAGTTGTGCTTGGTGATAGGCAGAGTGATGCCGGTGATGTCGATCTCCTGGAAGGCGTCGGAGCCGAGCAGCTTGGAGGATACCTGGCCGGTGATGCAGACGATGGGGATGGAATCGAGCATGGCGGTGGCGATGCCGGTGACCAGATTGGTGGCGCCGGGGCCGCTGGTGGCAACGGAAACGCCCACCTTGCCGGATGCGCGCGCGTATCCGTCGGCCATGTGGGCCGCGCCCTGCTCGTGGCGCACGAGGACGTGGTGGATGGGGAACTTGCGCAGCGCATCGTAGACGGGCAGGATGGCTCCGCCGGGATAGCCGAAGACGGTGGATACTCCCTCGCCGACGAGGGTTGCCCAGACGATCTCTGCTCCGGTGAGGGTGGGGATGTTCTTAGTGGCATTGTGTACCTCCTTGACTCCTTATGCCGCTGCGGTGACTTTCTGCTCGAAATTAGTGGTTGCTGCCTAGTCTCTGTGATACCCAACCTATGAATGATGCAAAACCTGCCTTGAATACATAGATCAATAAAAAACCAAAAATGGTTCCACCCATCGGTTTCTACATCGATAATAAGGTTACCCCCACCGATAATAGTTCACGGATAGAACGCTTGCGACTATGTTCTGCGTCTAGGATTCCCTTAAGCCAATCAATCAGCTGACCTACGTTTTCGGGATGAGCCTTATGAAGATAGATAGAGAATTTATCACCGCACGAGCAAGTATAGGTGTGTTTGAGTTGGTCCATCTCTTTCGGTTCAATTAGGCCGTTTCTGATGATGGTTCCCATCGACATCCTATATACCTCAGGGGCTAAAGCCCCGCTTCTTTCTGGTGCGCGTTTTGGCACGGCTAAAGCCGTGCCCTTCCGGTGTTAAGCAATTGCGGGCCTTGGGGTGAGCCAGAATTCTTTGTTGTGGGTGGACTCGAAGGCGTCGAGGGCGGCGGCGTGGCGGAGGGTGAGGCCGATGTCGTCGAGGCCGTTGAGCAGGCAATATTTGCGGAATGGGTCGATGTCGAAGTGGGCGCTGAAGCCTGAGCTCGTCGGTGACGGTCTGGGCTTCGAGGTTGATGGTGATGCTGTGCGCGGGGTTCGCGGTGCTGCGCGCGGTGAGGAGTTCGACGTCGGACTTCGGGGAGGCGGACGAGGACGATGCCGTTCTTGCCGGCGTTGGAGAAGAAGATGTCGGCGAAGCTGGGGGCGATGACGACGAGGAAGCCGTAATCGGTGAGCGCCCAGGCGGCGTGCTCGCGGGAGCTGCCGCAGCCGAAGTTCTTGCTGGCGATGAGAATCTTCGCGCCCGAGTAGCGCGGGTCATTGAGGATGAAGGCGGGGTCGGGCTGGCCGGCGCTGGGCCATCGTGCAGGCGGCGCCAGTCGTAGAAGAGGAAGTCGCCGTAGCCGGTGCGCTCGATGCGCTTGAGGAACTGCTTGGGGATGATCTGGTCGGTGTCCACGTTGGGGCGCGGCAGAGGGACGGCGGCGGAGGTGAGCGTGTTGATGGGATCATGTGAGTTCCCTCGGTGAACTCTATAGCGAGTGGCCTACAGCGCTGTTACGGTTTACGTTTCAACCAATGGGGCTTCGCCCCAGGCTATGGATAGGCGCGCCTTCAGCGCGCCTGCTCAGAATGACAAACGTTGGTCGGAATGAATCAAACATTGCGGCGTCATGATTTCTCCTTGAAGTGCCAGGTGCGGATGTCGGTGAAGTGGCCGGCGATGGCGGCGGCGGCGGCCATCTGCGGGCTGACGAGATGAGTGCGGCCGGCGCGGCCCTGGCGGCCTTCGAAGTTGCGGTTGCTGGTGGAGGCGCAACGTTCGCCGGGCTGGAGGATGTCGGGGTTCATGGCGAGACACATGGAGCAGCCGGGCTCGCGCCAGTCGAAGCCGGCATCCTTAAAGATGCGGTCGAGGCCTTCGGATTCGGCCTGCGCCTTGACGGCCTGCGATCCGGGGACGACCATGGCGCGGACGGTGGTGGCGACGCGATGGCCGCGCACGACGGCGGAGGCGGCGCGCAGGTCCTCGATGCGGCCGTTGGTGCAGGAGCCGATGAAGACGCAGTCGATGGCGATCTGCTGGATGGGCTGGCCGGGGGTGAGGGCCATGTACTCGAGTGCGCGGTCGAAGGCCTTGCGGTCGGCCTCGGATGCGTTGGGATCGGGCAGCGGGACGGTGGAGTCGACGCCGGTGACCATGCCGGGCGATGTGCCCCAGGAGACGGTGGGAGTGATGTCGGCGGCGTTGAGGGTGAGTTCGCGGTCGAAGGTTGCGCCCGGATCGGTGGCGAGAGAGCGCCAGTGGGCGACGGCCTGGTTCCAGATGGATTCGTCGACGGATGAAGACAAGCGGAGTTCGCCTCCGCTTCGCTGCGGGATGACAAACCAAGGGATGGTTTTGTTCCCGGTGAAAAACGGCGGCCCTTGAGGTAGGCGATGGTGGTGTCGTCTGGGGCGATCATACCGGCGCGGGCACCGGCCTCGATGGACATGTTGCAGATAGTCATGCGGCCCTCCATGGAGAGGGCGCGGATGGCGGAGCCCGCGTACTCGACGACGTAGCCGGTGGCGCCTGCCGTGCCGATGTGGCCGATGATGTGCAGGACGATGTCCTTGGCGGTGACGCCGGTGGGGAGCGTGCCCTCGACGTTGATGCGGAAGGTCTGCGGCTTCGATTGAGGGAGGGTCTGCGTGGCGAGGACGTGCTCGACCTCGGAGGTGCCTATTCCAAACGCCAAAGCGCCGAATGCTCCGTGGGTGCTGGTGTGCGAGTCGCCGCAGACGATGGTCATACCGGGTTTGGTGAGGCCAAGCTCGGGGCCGATGATGTGGACGATGCCCTGTGAGGGGGATTGCACATCGAAGAGCTCGATGCCGAACTCGGCGCAGTTCTTGCGCAGGGCTTCGACCTGTCGCAGAGATGTCTGATCGACGATGTGCAGGCGGTCGGCGATGGAGGTGGTGGGGACGTTGTGGTCGACAGTTGCGACAGTGCGGTCGGGACGGCGGACCTTACGGTTGGCCAGACGCAGACCGTCGAATGCCTGCGGCGAAGTGACCTCGTGGACGAGTTGGAGATCGATGTAGAGGAGCGCGGGTTCGCCTACAGGCTCGGCGACGAGATGCTGTTGCCAGACTTTTTCGAAGAGGGTGCGAGGTGCGGTTTGTGCGGTCATTTTGATTGCTTTCGGTTGAGTGCGATTTAGTTGTTCGGCTATGAGCAATGAGCTATGAGCTATGAGGTATGAGCTACGGTGAATGAGGTGGTGGGGCGACGCCGAGGGTTGAGGGCGCGACCTGGTGGGGCGTGCCGTCGGGATCGACCAAGATGGCGTGTGTGATGTTCTGCACGATGGCGGAGCCGGGGAGCGGCTGTGCGGCCCAGCGGGCGAGGGCCTTCATCAGCGCGCCGGGCGGATGTTGTGCGCCACTGAGTGGATCGTTGGGGAAGACGTAGAGGGTGTACTCGGCGGCGGGATCGGAGGTGGGCTTGCCGGCCTTGATCCAGTCGATGGCGGCGAAGACGACGAGGTGATGGGCGCCGTTGAGATCGAGCCAGAGCAGGCCGCGCGCGGGACAGAAGTGGACGACGCAGCCGGAGATG
>CAWERM010000105.1:0-3947 GCA_963810995.1 uncultured Acidobacteriaceae bacterium
GCAACTTCACAGGGAAAAATGTGTCCCGCAGGCTCTCCCACAAGGAGGCGAGGACACCTTCCTCTTGCAGCATCATGTTGCCTTCGGCTAGCGAAGACTCGACACCCGACCTCAACACCGGAGCGGGTTTGTTCGGATCGTCCTTCGGTAAAAACCCATATTCTGACAAGTCGATGTGCCTCAACCGCAGATCCAGGCCGCAGCCTCTCTGCCTTCCCTCTCGGATTTCGCGCGCTTGTTCCTCTCAATGCGTCGCCGGTCTTGCGCCGGTTCTTGTTCGTCTAGCGCGTGGCTTCTGGCCCCACAGGACATTCTACAAAAGAATCGCCTGCTCCACGTACTCCTCTCTCTTTGACGCACATTGACCCCAGGAAGTCTCGTCCATCCTACAACCCAGTTCAATCCCCATGCTTATCCCGGATACAATACACTTTTGGCCGGTTTTAATTCCCCAGCCCGCATACACTGCCTGTCAAACCGTTAGCGCAGCCGGCAAACCAGCACCCAGAGGAAAGAATGCCCGAAGCACCCAACCCCCAGCCTGTAGCCGCTCAGCCAGACGCGACGCTACCTAAACCGCTCAAATCCACGCTGAACCTGCCCCAGACCGCCTTCCCTATGAAGGCCAATCTGCCCGTCAACGAGCCCCTTCGTCTTAAGTCTGGGAAGAACAAGACCTCTACGCCCAAATCCGCGCCGCCCGCGCCGGCGCGCCCCGCTACATCCTCCACGACGGTCCGCCCTACGCCAACGGAGCCATCCATCTCGGCCACGCACTCAACAAGACGCTCAAGGACTTCGTCGTCAAAACCAAGACCATGGCCGGCTTCGACGCCCCCTACGTTCCCGGCTGGGACTGCCACGGCCTGCCCATTGAGATCAAGGTGGATGAACAGCTTGGCCGCAAAAAGCTGGAGATGGATCCCCTGGCCGTTCGCCGTGCCTGCCGCGAGTACGCCCAGAAGTACCTCGACCTGCAGCGCGAACAGTTCATCCGCCTGGGCTGCTTCGGTCGCTGGGCCGCGCCCTACTCCACTATGGATGCCGTCTATGAGGCGCGCATTGCTGAGACCTTCTTCCACTTCTTCGAGCGCGGCTTCGTCTACAAGGGCCTCAAGCCCGTCTCCTGGTGCATCCACGACCGCACCGCCCTAGCCGAGGCCGAGGTCGAGTACGAGAACCACACCTCGCCCTCCATCTACGTCCGCTACCGGCTTACCAGCGACCCTTCTCAGGTCGATCCATTACTCACGGGAAGAAACGTCTACACCATCATTTGGACGACAACTCCGTGGACATTACCGGCGTCCCTGGCCGTGGCGTTCAATCCAGAAACGCAGTATTTGGCGCATGAAGACCGGCTAACTGGAGACGTTTACATCATTGCACTCTCCTTGACTGCCCAAGTTGCCAACGCAGTGAGACCGCGAATTGACTTACATCGGTCACCGGATCTGCCTGCTTTCAAGGGTTCCAAACTTGATGGAGTCACATTCCAACATCCGTTCTTGGAACGGGAGGTTCTTGGCGTCACTGCTGACTACGTCATGATCGACACCGGCACCGGGGCCGTCCACACCGCGCCCGCCCACGGCGTCGACGACTTCGCCACGGGCAAGCGCTACAACCTCCCCGAAGTCCAATACGTCGACGACTCCGGCCGCCAGATGCACACCGAGCGCTTCGGCGGAGGCCAGCCCCAGCCCTACGAAGGCCTCACCGTCTTCAAGTCCAACCCTGTCATCGTCGAGCTATTAAAGGAGAAGGGCGCGCTCCTCGCCATATCCAACCTGGACCACTCCTACCCCCACTGCTGGCGCTGCCATAACCCCGTCATCACACGCGCCACCGAGCAGTGGTTCATCGCCATGGACACCCCGATGCCGAGAGCAACCACCGAACAGGGTGCCCCATCCATGGCGCAGTCTCACCGCGACATGGGTGGGTTATCGCGCGAAAGCGCGACCGCACTTTCTTCTGAAGCACCGCCACCCACCACCCTCCGCCAGCGCGCTCTCGACGAAATTAAAACCGTCAAATGGGACCCCGCCTGGGGACAGGAACGCATCACCAATATGGTCGCCACGCGCCCCGACTGGTGCATCTCACGCCAGCGCATCTGGGGCGTCCCCATCGCTGTCTTCCTCTGCCGCAAGTGCGGCGAGCCACTGCGCAATCCCGAAATCAACAAACGCATCGTCTCTCTCTTCGCAAAAGAGTCCGCCGACGCCTGGTACATCCGCACGCCGGAAGACCTGCTCCCGCCGGCACCACCTGCGCCTGCGGCCACACCGAGTTCCGCAAGGAGACAGACATCCTCGATGTTTGGTTCGAGTCCGGTTCCAGCTCCCACGCCGTCCTCGACTTCGACCCCGACGTGCAGCAGGTCCCCGGCGATCCAGATCCCCGCGCCGACCTCTACGCCGAGGGAGGCGACCAGCATCGCGGATGGTTCATGTCGTCGCTGCTCTGCTCCATCGGAATGCACAACCGCGCGCCCTTCAAGGAGGTTGCCACCTACGGCTGGACGCTGGACGAGCAGGGCCGCGCCCTCAGCAAATCCCTCGGCAACTTCATCGATCCCGTCGCCATCATGGACCAACTCGGCGGAGACATCGTCCGCCTGTGGGTCGCCTCTGTCGACTTCCGCGAAGACGTCGTCGCCAGCCTGCCTCTTCTCAAGCGATTGGCAGAGGAGATCTACCGCAAGCTGCGCAACACCTTCCGCTTCCTGCTCGGCGCGCTCAGCGAGACCGACCCGACGACAGGCGAAGTCCATGGCTTCGACCCGGCAACCGATGGCATCGCGTTTGACGCGATGCAGCCCATCGATCAGTTCATCCTCGCCCGCACCGCCGAGCTTACCGGCAAAATCCGCAAGGCCTACGCGGAGACTTGGAATTCCACCGCGTCTATCACGCTCAACGAGTTCCTCAACTCGTCGAGCTCAGCGCCTTCTACCTCGACGTACTCAAAGACCGCCTCTACACCTACCCCATCAAATTCAAGCCCGGCAACGACAAGCAAGAAATGCTCTACGTCGCCCGCCGCAGCGCGCAAACCGCCATCTATAAGATCACCGACGCCCTCGCCCGCCTCACCGCGCCCATCCTCAGCTTCACCGCCGACGAGGTCTGGCAGGCGCTGCCCGGCACACATGGCAGCGTCCACCTCACCCTCTTCCCCAAACCCGAAGACCTCGCGACCATAGCTCATACCTCACAGCTCATAGCCGATTGGGATTTTCTCCTCGAAGCAAGGAAGGCAGCACTTGGCGCATTGGAAATGGGGAGACAACAAGGAAGAATTGGAAACAAACCGAACGAAGCGAATCTGTATTTTCACTGCAAAACCGAGGATGCGGCGATTCTCAGTAGATACTCACAACCTATGCTTCGCGAACTCTTTGGCGTAGCCCTCGTCGCACCCTTTCCTGACAAAAATCTAGACGAGTGGGTGAAGACCTATCCAAGCTCGCCGAGACACATGACAGTCGTCGCGCTTCCTACTACCGCCCCCAAATGCGATCGCTGCTGGCGTCACGTCCCCGATGTCGGCGACGACACCCGCTACCCCACCGTCTGCCTACGCTGCGCCGAAGCCCTCGACGCCATCGACTTCCCACCCTACGCCGCTGCCGTCAGTTGACCTCAACCTGCGGGCCAACGGCCCGCGTTATCCTAGCCTGGGCGTAGCCCCAGGTTGGCAACATCCCAGAACCCCGCGGGCTGTAGGCCCGCGCTAAAGGTCCCCCGAAACCCGAATGACCCTCAACTCGATGCCTGAAACTGACAACCTGCAACCTGCAACCCGCACTCCCGACCGCCGTCCCTGGCTCTTCCTGCTCTCCGCGTTCGTCATCCTCTGCGACCGCCTCAGCAAGAACGCCATCGTCCACCGCATCCGTCCCGGCTACGACATCCCCATCATCCCCGGAGTCTTTCGCC
>CAWERM010000106.1:0-7361 GCA_963810995.1 uncultured Acidobacteriaceae bacterium
GGATGCATCGTGGGGCACGGCAGTCGCTCCGGAAGCAGTCAACGAGAAGAGTCTACGTGACCGGTGAGGGATTGAAGAGCGCGAGGTCGTTATGCAGGCCCCAACGATCGGACCATGTCTGTTTGCGGCCGCTGGCCACGTCGAGAATGAGATGGAAGAGCTGAGTGCCGACCTGCTCGATGGTGGCGTCACCGGTGGCGATGGAGCCGGCGTCGAGATCGATGAGGTCCGGCCATCGCTCGGCCAGCGATGAGCGCGAGGCGACCTTGATGACGGGAACCATGGCGAGGCCGTAAGGCGTGCCGCGGCCAGTGGTGAAGACGTGCATATTCATGGCGGCGGCGAGTTGAAGGGTTCCGCAGATAAAGTCGCTGGCGGGTGTGGCGGCAAAGATGAGGCCCTTGGTGGTGACGCGCTCACCGGGTGCGCAGACGCCGGAGATGGCGCTGGCACCGGATTTGGCGATGGCGCCGAGTGCCTTCTCGACGATGTTGGTGAGGCCACCTTTTTTGTTGCCGGGACTGGGATTGGCGCTGCGATCCACGCCGCCACGGTCGAGATAGACGTCGTACCAGGCCATCTCGCGGATGAGGTCGAGGGCGACTTGCCGGTTTGCGGCGCGTGCGGTAAGCAGATGGATGCCGTCACGCACTTCGGTGACCTCGGAGAACATGACGGTTGCTCCTGCGCGAACGAGAAGGTCTGACGCGTAGCCGACCGCGGGATTGGCGGTGACGCCGGAGAAGGCGTCGCTACCGCCACATTGCAGGCCGACGACGAGGTCGGATGCGGGACGGGTGACACGCTGACGTGCGTTGAGCTGCGCGAGGCGCTTCTCGGCAAGCTGCATAATGGCGGCGACGATCTCGCCGAAGCTGTGGTGCTGCTCGTCCTGCATGCGCACGATGTACGGATCGGCGGCGAGGATTGGCAGTGTGTTGGAAGGGAGCAGGCGAACCGGCTGAAGCTTTTCGCATCCCAGGCTGACGACCATGGGCGCGCCGCCGAGATTGGGATTGAGACTGATGTTGCGCAGAGTGCGGATGGGAATCTCCGCGCCGGGTGCATCGATGGCCACACCACAGCCATAGTTGTGGGTGAGCGCGATGACATCGTCGACGTTTGGGAAGCGGGGTAGAAGCTCGGCCTTGATGCGCTTGACGGCGAAGTCGACGGTGGCGGCTACGCATTGCACGCTGGTGGTGATGCCGAGGATGTTCTTGGTGCCAACGGAGCCATCGTCGTTGAGGAATCCCTGGAAGGTGTAACCCTCGAGCGGCGGCAGGGGCGGTGGCGTTGTTGTGGCGAGGGGAAGATTTTCCAGCGAAGGAGCGATGGGAAGACGCATGCGCTCTTCGTGTACCCAACTGCCGCGAGGGATGGCGCACTCCGCGTAGCCGATGACGGAACCGTAGCGAAGGATGGGCGCTCCGGCGTCGATGTCGGCCAGCGCGACTTTGTGGGCTTCAGGAACATCTTCGAGCAGAGTGAGACCGGAATCGAAACGCGTGCCTGCGGGCAGACCGCCCTGGTTGACGATGATGGCCACCGTATCACGGGAATCGACCTGCACATACAAGGGTCGCAACTTCTGTTGGGTAGACATGCAGTGACCTCGGACGGCTGTGCGATTCTACGGTAGTTGCAGTTTGCCTTCGATAAGACGTGTGAGATGAAGCGGGTTCCCGTCCTGCAAGGATTCGGGCAACAAGGTGGCGGGGAAATCCTGGTAGCAGACGGGACGAAGGAAGCGCTCGATGGACATGGCTCCGACTGACGTTACGCGGCTGTCGGATGTCGCGGGCGAAGGACCGCCATGCACCATGGCGTAGCAGACTTCGACGCCGGTGGGAAATCCGTTGACGATGATGCGGCCGGCACGGCGCTCGAGTAGAGGAAGTAGCTTGTGGGCAAGCTCGGTGTCGGGTTCAGCGAGATGGAGGGTTGCGGTTAGCTGGCCATTGAGATATTCGGCGACCGCGAGGAGTTGTTCTGCGCTGGCGCATTCGATGAGCAGGGCCGCGGGGCCGAAGACCTCCTCCAAAAGATTGGGAGAATTAAGAAAATGCTGCGCTGTGGTGGAGAAGAGCATGGGCTGACCGGCGAAGGAGCCGGGTTGTGGAGCAGTACCGGAAGAGAGCGTGCGAACTCCGCTATCCTGCCCCCACTGCGCTGCTCCGTGACAGTAGGCACGATGGATGCCGGAGTTGAGCATGGTGGTTGCGGCCTTGGCCTGGACACAGGATTGCGCGGCGGCTTGGAAGCGGTCGAACTCCGGGCCTGCGAGTGCGATAACGATGCCGGGCTTAGTGCAGAACTGGCCGGTGCCGAGGGTGACGGAGTCGATTAGGCCCTGCGCGATGGACTCGGCGCGCTGGGCGAGCGCGGAGGGTAGAAGAAAGACGGGGTTGATGCTGCTCATCTCGGCGTATACGGGAATGGGAACTTCGCGAGCGGCGGCCAACGCGACCAGGGTGCGACCGACTTTGCGCGATCCGGTGAATCCGACGGCGCGAATGGCAGGATGCTGAACGAGGGCTTCGCCGACCGAGCTGCCGCTGCCGACCAGAAGAGAGAAGACGCCTTCGGGCAATGAGAGATCGGCGACTGTTTTTTGAATGACGCGGCCGACGAGTTCGGCGGTGCCGAGATGAGAGGAGTGGGACTTGGCGACGACGGGGCAACCAGCGGCCAATGCAGCGGATGTATCGCCGCCAGCGATGGAGAAGGCCAGGGGAAAGTTGCTGGCGCTGAAGACCGCGACGGGGCCGACGGGAATCTTCTGCGAGCGCAGATCGGCACGCGGTGCAGGCTTGCGGTCGGGCATGGCGCGATCGAGGGTGGCGTTGAGCCAGCGGCCTTCGCGCGCGAGAGATGCGAAGAGGCGAAGTTGATAGACGGTGCGCGCCCGTTCACCTTCGACGCGGCCACGAGGAAGACCGGACTCCGCGATTACACGCTCTACTAATAGCTCGCCGAGATCGAGGATTCCCTGGGCAATGGCTTCGAGGAAGGCGGCACGCCGCTCCAGACTGAGTGCGCGGTATGGATCGAAGGCGTCCTCGGCCAGTGAGCAGGCGGCGTCTACGTCTGCGGCGGAGCCTCCACCAAACGACGGCTCCAACTCTGCTCCTGTTGCGGGATTTACAGCGCGCAACGTGCTCTCGGTTCCACGCACAGCGCGCGCGCCAATCAATATCTCACCAGTTACGTTCATCTTGATACTCCTAACACCATGGTACGGCGACGGGGCTGTGAAGGAAAATCCACGACATCAGGCGGAGAGCGGAGTTCTGCATGACGACGCATAGGCGTTACGACGCTGCCTGCGAGGGAAGAGGGAGTTCCAGCCGCTTGATCTCGCCGACGATGACGAGATAACTGAAGATGGCGAGCAGCGCGGCGACAGCGACGTAGATTAACGCATTGTTGAAGGAGCCAGTCTTGTTATTCACGAGGAATCCAATCACGATCGGCGTGGTGATGGTGGAAAGATTGCCGAACGTATTGAAGACTCCGCCATTGACCCCGATCAGTTCTTTGGGCGAGGTGTCCGCGATCACTGTCCAGCCCAGCGCACCGAATCCCTTGCCGAAAAATGCAAGCGACATGAGCACCATCACCAGGGTCTGCACATTGGTGTAGTTGCAGGCGATCATAGTGACGGAGAGCAGCATGCCTGCGATGATGGGGGCCTTGCGGGCGAAGGTGAGAGAGCATCCCGAACGAAGAAGCCAATCCGAGGAGATGCCGCCGAGAATGCCACCGGTAAAGCCGCATAGAGCCGGCAGCGCCGCGGCGAATCCGGCCTGCAGAATTGTCATGTGCCTTTGCTTCACCAGGTATGTTGGAAACCACGTCAGGAAGAATGTAGTCAGCGTGTTGATACAGTACTGTCCGATGTAAATACCTACCAGCATTCGCTGGCTGAGAAGAAACTTGAACGTGGTCCATGTAAGCGGATTACGTCGTACTCCAGTGGAGGAATCGAGATTGACCAAACCTCCGCCGCGCTCTATGTAGTCGATCTCGGACTGCGAGATGAGTGGATGGTCTTTGACTTTGAAGACAAGTTTCCACCAGGCAAGTGCTAACAACAGCCCGGCAAGTCCCATGAAGTAAAAGCAGCTCTTCCAGCCGTAGTAAGTAGTGAGTGATCCAAACAGCCCCCCAAAGGCGACCAGGGAAAAATACTGCGACGAATTGAATATGGCACAGGCGCGGCCACGTTCGGCGGTGGGAAACCACGAGGCGACGATGCGTCCATTGCCGGGAAAGACGGGGGATTGCACAAGTCCCGAGACCAGGCGCAAGCCGAAGATGATGCTGAAGACCATTGCCGCTGGCGCGTATCCGGCGAGCCCGATGAAAAAAGCACTGATCGACCAGACAATGATGCTGATGCCATAGACGCGCTTGGAGCCGAAGCGATCGAGCAGCCCTCCCGATGGCAACTGTCCGGCGGTGTAGGCCCAACCCGCGCCGGAGAGCAGCCATCCCATCTTGATGGGATTCAGCAAGAGCGCCTTTTGCATGGCCACTCCTGCAATGGAAAGCGCGACGCGGTCGCCGTAGCTGAAGCAACTGGCGATGAAAAGCATGGCTACGATGAGGTAGCGGATATGGGTCTGCTTGTCGGGGAGGATTGAGCTGTCGGGTCGGTTCACGCGCGCCCCGCGATGAGCTTGGTTAAGGCGTCCAGCTCGGAGTTGTCGAGGTCGGCGAGGGGTGGACGAACCGGGCCTGCGGGACGACCAACAGCACGCATCCCGGCCTTGACGATAGAGACTGCATAGCCTTTGCGGCGGTTACGAAGATCGATGTAGGGCAGAACGAAATCGCGCAACTGTTGGAAGACTTCGGCGTGATCGCGGCGGCGTACCGCAGCGTAAAAGTTCTGGGCAAAGACAGGAAGGAAGTTGAAGATGGCGGAGGAGTAGGTGGTGACTCCCATCTCGAGATAGGGCAGGGCAAAGGTCTCCGCGGTGGGAAGGCCACCGATGTAGGTAAGGCGGTCGCCCATGCGCGCGTAGATGCGGGTCATCAGCTCGATGTCGCCATGGCCGTCCTTGAAGCCGACCAGGTTGGGACAGCGCTCACAGAGGCGCTCCAGCCAGACTTCGTTGAGGATGGCGTTGTCGCGGTTGTAGAAGATGACACCGAGCTGCGTGGATGCGCAGACGGCCTCGGCGTGCGCGATAAGACCTGCGGGGTCGGGGTTGACGAGGTAGGGAGGGAAGAGCAGAAGGCCATCGGCCCCGGCAGCTTCGGCGGCCTGCGCGAACTGCTTCGCCATGGTGGTGCCGTATCCGCACCCAGCGGCCACGGGAACGCGATGATTGGTTTGCTCGGCCGCAGCCGCGACTACCGTGGAGAATTCCTGTAGCGAGAGAGAGAAGAATTCGCCCGTGCCTCCAGCCGCAAACAGTCCTGCCGGTTTGTGCTGTAGTAGCCAGTCAATGTGCGCGCGGTAGGCGGGCTCGTCGAACGCAAGGGCATCGGTGAAATGGGTGATCGGGAACGAGAGCAGACCCGCTCCGATCTTGCTGGCAAACTCTTGCGGAGGCATCCGGGTCATGGTGGTCCTTTAGGGGAGATCGCGAAAGGTAGTGCGCACACTATAAAGAACCCGGAGAGCGGCAGACAAGGGACGGCAGAGAATGCGGACCGAGGAATTGGAACTAAGTGGTTGATTTTATGGTGAGAGCGCTGGGACTCGAACCCAGGACCAACGCCTTAAAAGGGCGATGCTCTACCAACTGAGCTACGCTCCCATCCACCTTTCAACGGTAGCATAATTTGCCGGAAAGCAGACGCCAGCGAGGGCGAGTGGAGAGGAAGAACCGTGGCAAGACTTGCAGATATAGGGCTGTTGTAGCGCGGGCCTCTCGTCGATGTAATAGAAGAGCAAGAGAGGTGAGATTGAAGAGTCAAAGTGATTGAGGGAGTGACACTTAAGTCGCATAGGGAAGCATTTAAGTCGCATTGATGGTGCATTGACTTGGCTGGTGGGCAAACGTAGGCTTGAAGAACAGCATGGATAACTGCGCATAAGTGGTTTTGATGGAAGCGAATAGACGGGTCGAATGGACGCAATCACGATGCGGCAGAGGGCCAAACCGGAGCAGCAATGGACTCAAGCGGCAGAGCAGCAGGCGACGAAGAAGCCGTAGCCGGAACGCCGGAGGATGTAGCTTCGCTTTACTTGTGGGCGAATCTGCAAGGGGCGAAGTATCGCGATTTTTCGGCGTCGCGCCGGGAGTATCGCGCGCAGGTGCGTTACCGGGCCGCGAAGGCGATGCAGGAGCGTGAATTGCGGGAACAGGCGGCGGCTGAGGCAGCAGCCGCGTCAGCGGAAGCGGAGGAATTGGCCGCCATGGCCGCTGCCCAATTGCAGGAGGGGGAAGGCAAACGGGGGTTGCTGATGCAGTCGCTGGCGAGCGCGGAGGAGGCTGCGCGAAGGGCAACCGCCGCTCGGCTGGAAGCGATACACCGCAGCGACGCGGCGGCGCACGCAGCAGCAGTCGTGCAACGCGAAGAGCGCGAGATAGCATCGGCCCATGCCTCGGCCAGGCTACAGGCGATGCGCTATCTGGAGTCCCAGGAGCGGCGGCGGCAGTTGGCTGGGCCCCAGCCACGTGGCGCGAAAGGCAGCACCAGCGCGGCGCTGGACGCACGGCCAGTGGCACAGCCCAGTTTGGAGAGCCAGGTCAGTGAAGAGACGGACCGCTGGACGATAGACCTCGCACTGATACGGGAGCTTTCGGTGGACTTGCAGCACTACGGCAAGCAGGCCCAGGATGCCGTGGCAGCTGGAGCGCAGGTTGAGGCCACGGAGGTGGAGGCTGGGCTGACGGGGCCGGCATGGCTGTATGCTTCGCAGAGCCAGCCGTTAGCGCAACTTTCCGATGCGATCGAGCAACTCACGCCAGGGGAGATGCCTGGAGGGAAGGCTGAGGCACGGGGGGGGAGACGCTACAGGACTCGCGGGAGCGTGTTGCGGCGCGGTGGTTTGCCCTGAAGGGGGTGTTTGAAGAGGCTGCGTCCGATCTGCCGGCGATGCTGCCCGTCAGGCCACGCGACACACATACGCCGCTGCTGGCGCTGTTCTCGCTGGCCGGCGGGGTGGGCAAGACAAGCCTTGCGGCGACGCTGGGGCGGGCACTCTCGTTGCAAGGGGAGCGGGTGGTGCTGACCGACACGACGTCCAGCGGCCTGCTTCCGTATTTCTTTGGGGAACGCGAGGTGCGTCCCGGCGAGGTGCGCAGCTTCCAGCCGCCGGAGGGAAGCAGCGGGGCCGCTATCTCGCTGGTGATCCGCGACGCTACGGGAATGAGCGAAGACAAGCGGTGGCAGGAGAT
>CAWERM010000107.1:0-5134 GCA_963810995.1 uncultured Acidobacteriaceae bacterium
CCTATCATGGTGACAAAATAGTTGGCATAGTAGTTATGCTCCAACCCTTACAATTAAGAATAAGGGGGAAAAGGTTCGAAGATAACGTGGTGACTGATTCGTCAGTGCGAGCAGCCGTACTCTGGCCATGCCACTGTGTATCCATTGCAACCGATTGATTACGGCTATTTTAGCTGTAACAGCAATGGAATGAATGATTTTGCGGCGCGTACCAACTATAATCGCTAGATTCCAATAGAGTTACGCCCAAAGTACACCCAGGGGGGGAGGGGTACTGACACAGAAAAGCCGCCCCAGCTTGGAGGCGGCTCTGCCGGATCGGAGGAACCTTATCCCTTCTGCCACCGCCACCTTCGTATCCGTCTGCTCGCGGATGTCGGTGTACTCCGCCGTATAGGGAGTCTTGCCGAAGATCGTCCAGAAGTAGTTGATGGTGTAGCGCCACGCGATGCGCAGCGTCCCTTCCTTCTTCAGCCGCCGCGCCGACGAGTACATCTTCAGGTCGAAGGTGAACTTCGCCTCGCCCACCTCGTTCATCCGTCGCGCAATGTCGGTGTCTTCGCCGTAGAACGAGATCGCCGTATTGAACCCGCCGATCTGCTCCAGCGCCGTGCGCCGCAGCACAAAGTTGCCGCCCTGCACCATCGATCCCGCGCGCAGAATGTACCGGTTCAGCACGTAAACCAAGTACGCAATCAGGTAGAAGATATGCACGCTGAAGCGCTGGCTGGGCGACATATCGTAGTAGATAAACGGCCCGCTCAGCGACACCAGCTTCGGCTCAGCGGCAAACTCCTTCAGCACCGTCTGCACCCAGCCCGGCAGTCAGCCGCGAGTCGGAGTCGACATTGGCGATCAGCTCGCCGCGTGCTGGCCGCAAAGCCAGCCTGCCGGGCAAACGTCAGCCCCTTTTGCGGCTCGTCCACCACGCGCACGCCCGGATAGCCGAGCGCCACCTCGCGCGTACGGTCGCTGCTCGCGTTGTTGACTACGATGATCTCAACCGCATCGCCCAGCTCCTTCGTCTGCGCCAGCACAGACTCAAGACACGCCGGGAGATACGCCTCTTCGTTGTACGCCGGAATCACAAAGCTCAGCCGCATACACTCACGCTAGCCCTCGAATGTTACAGGACGGCGACAATCCAGCGCGTGAACCCGCGCGTATACCTGCCGCTTCCTATCTCATCTTGAGATGCGCGTTTACTGCATCGGCGGATCGTCCGGCATCACCGCGCCGGCCTTCACCCACTGCTCGATGGTGGCAATATCGGCATCGCTCATCTTCGGGGCCTTGGAGGGCATCGGCATCGGATCGTTGGCCGGACCTTCGTGCCGGATCAGCTTCACCAGCAGGCTGTTCGCCGGATCGCCGGGCACAATCACCACGCCGTCGCGACCACCCTTCATCGTGGTCGCTTTGGTCTGTAGGCTCAGCCCACCCTTCTTGTTCATATCCAGATGGCACTTGCCGCAGTTCGTCACAATGATCGGCCTCACCTTCTCCGTGTAGAACGCCGGCTTGCTGGCATCCGCCTGCGCCGCCACAGTTCGCACCTCCGACCCAACCAGCACCGCACCAACCATCGCCGCAGCCATCACACCAACACCTGCAAGAACTCTCCGCATCCATCCTCCTCGAAACTTGTTATTACAAATTTGAAAGCCCTGGCCCACATACAACCCTGCCCTACACCCCCTATTAACTGATCGGTACACAGAACCTGTCTGGTCACTTACTGCAAGTTTACGTTCCAAGTAGGGTAGAAGTTGCTCTGGTGCCTCCGCACCTCCAAAATTTTTCATGATGCGCGCAAATGCTTCCATGGCTGCACTGATGGCGCTGGCCTGCCTGCAACTCAGCGGAGTATCTCTGCTTGCCGCCAAGCCGACGCGCTCGGCCATCCGTCACAGCGAAGGTAGACTCCTCGTTGCCCAGCCTACACAACGTCTCTCCCGCGATCAGCCGGTTCGCAGGCGCACAAATGCGCGTCTGAACACGCATGTGCGGTCCCATGCCGAAGCGCGGTCAACCACGAACGAACAGCGCGTCGCACTCTATCTTTCGCGCTATGCAGGCCCAACCGCGCCGCGCAGCATCGTCACTCGCCACGCATACACACCTGCTCTCGTCTCCAATTCGGAGGCTGACAGTGTTCACGTCTGGGTGCATACTCACGACGAGCAGCAGCGCACGCTTGCCGCACAGACCGCCATCGCCGCTGTAGATCAGGGCACTGACTCAGTTCGCGTCGCACGAGTGAACCATGTGGATTCCGGCACCTCCTTGCCCGCGACGCCCGTCACGGGCGCCCCCCCTGTCGAGCCGCGCAATCCCGCCGCGTCGCGTCCGTCTGCCCAGGTCGCTCCAGCCGGCAACGAGCCAGCTCCCGGCAACTCCACCCTGCTGATCAACATCGGTGGCGTGCTCCGCCCCATATCCGAAGCGCATCCGCTGCCTTCCATCGAGCAGGAGGCTGCGACGCCAGTCATTCTGCCCCCATTGCGCGTCTCGGCACTCTACGACAGCCTTGGCCACCTCATGGTTCCGCAGCCGCTCTACGGTTCACACGATATTCTGCTCCACCAGAACCAGATGGCCGACCTCGACGGCCTGGACCGCGTGCGCGACGACGCCGACCTGCTCGCCCTGCGCCGCCAGCATAAACTCGTTGCCCTACCGGAGAACGAGGCTTTGCGCATCGACGACCGTCTGCCGGAGGACCGCCGCTTCTCGCGCCCCTGGACCGCGGCCTTCCTCGCCGCCCTGGCTCGCGATCATTACGACAGCTTCCACGTGCCGCTACAGGTCAACTCCGCCGTGCGCACAGTCGAGTTCCAGCGCCACCTGGAGCGCAGCAACGCCAACGCCGCGCCCTCTACCGGCGACACTGCCTCGCCGCACCTCACCGGTCAGGCCGTCGACATCGCTAAGCGCGGCCTCTCCATCACCGAGATCGCATGGATGCGCGCCTACCTCCAGCCGCTGATCGACCAGGGCATGATCAACGTCGAAGAGGAGTTCCAGCAGGCCTGCTTCCACATTAGCGTCTACAAGAGCTACGCCCCAGCCACGCCCGCCCGCGTCACCCTCGCCGCCACCCGCTAGGCAACTTTACGCCGACTTGAGCAAAGTCTCCGCCCCAATCATGCCCGCCGCAACAATCCCAGACTCCTCGACGTAATCGAACAACGGGTAGCCTGCCTGTTTCCATCCGTCGAAGCCGCCGCGCAGCGGGCGCACGCGAGTGATTCCGAGGCGATGCAACTGTAGCGCAACCTTGGCGCTTGTCTCCTCCGACGGGCAGGTGCAGTAGAGAATTATGTCGCGGTCGCGCGGAATTCTTTCCGCATAGCGCGCAACCTCACTCGGCCCAATGCGCACCGCGCCGGGCAGAACGCGCGGATCGGGCAGATAGTCCAGCGGATGACGCAGGTCGACAATGTATGGCTGCGGACTCCCATCCAGGGCCGCCACATCCAACATCGCCTTCAAATCTTCGGGGGCCAGTCGCAGATCGCGCACCTGCGCCAGGAAGCGCCGCTGCTTTACCACCCGCCACAGAATGAAGCTTGCAACAAGCAGAACGAAGACAACCGCGGCGAACTGGCTGAGGAACGCGAACAGTCCCTGGCTGCGCAGGGCCACATCCCCGAAGAATCGACCCGCCAAGAGAAACGAGAGCGACCAGACCAACGTACCCGCCAGGTCAAAAAGTAGGAACCGCGGATAGCTCATTCCCGTCTGACCGGCAATCGGCGCGGCTACCGTCGACAACCCCGGCACAAACTTTGCGAACAACAGGGTCACCGGCCCGCGCCGCGTAAAGTAGCCTTCAGTCCTGGCCACACAGGTTGTGGCTTCCAGCGACATCTTGCACAACAGGCGAACTACACGGCTGCCGTAGTTCCTCCCCAGAGTGAACCACGCCGAGTCGGAGATGAGGCAGGCAGCCAGCACCGCCAGCTCCGCCGAGCCGGCACTCAAGCGATGGGTCGCGCTCAACGTTCCGGCAGCAAGCAGCAGAGGAATGCTGGGCGCCGGCAGTCCAAGCTGCTCTATCAGCACCCACAAGAAGAGGATCGTATAGGCATGGCCGACGAAGAATCCAATGGCTATCGGCATCAGGGCAACTCCTCTTTGCTTCGGTGGCTGCTGCCCTATAGATGAGTCCAGGTCGCATTCGGATGCCGGCAGTGCTTTATTGGGTGCGGTGGTTCCGGTCCATGAAGGCTTCGCTGCCACGTGTGGGAAGCAAACCCACAGACCCAGTTTCACCCACGTTTAAGGTTGTTAGGCCTATACTTAGGGTCGGCATTGCAGCACCTTCCCATTCCGACCTCGGCTGCCCTTGCCGCAAAGTTCATAGAACCACCAGGAGACGCACCTTTATGTCACGCAAACTTTAATTCTCACCGCACTTGCCGTTCTGCTTCCACTCGCCTCAGTCGCGCACGCTCAGACCGGCCCCTACAAGGTCCTCCAGACTGTCAAGGTCGGTGGCGATGGCGGTATGGACTATGTCAGCGCAGACTCCGCCAACCGCACCCTGTATGTCGCACGCTCCGGCGCCGCCGGCCACATAGGCGTCTTTAACCTGGACACCTTCGCGCAGGTCGGCGACATTCCCGGAACCAGCGCACACGGTGCGGTCGTCGACGACTTCACGGGCCACGGTTTCGCCACCTCCCGCGCCATCACCATGTTCGACGCCAAGACCTTTCAGATCATCAAGACCATCCCGGTCCAGGGCAATCCCGATGGATACCTCAACGATACGGTGAACCACCGCTTCTATGATCTCTCCCACTCCCAGCCCAATATCACCGTCATCGACGATAAAGATGGCTCCATCCTCACCACAATCGACATCGGCGGCGCGCCTGAGCAGGGCCAGTTCGACGGCAAGAACAGGGTCTACGTCGACATCGAGGACGGGGCCGCCATCGCCGTCATCGACGCCTCCACCATGAAGATGATTGGCAAGTATGACCTCTCCAGCAAGAGCAGCGGCTGCGCAGGTCTGGCGTTGGACACCAAGAACAATATCCTCTTCGCCGCCTGTCGCGACCACAACGATATGGTCATCCTCTCCGCCACCGACGGGCACATCATCACCGACCTGCCCATCGGC
>CAWERM010000108.1:0-5549 GCA_963810995.1 uncultured Acidobacteriaceae bacterium
ACCGGGATCGGCGATGCCCGGCGTCCCCGCGTCGCTGACGACGGCGATGCGCGCGCCGGCCTTGAGCGCCGAAGCAAGTTCAACCGCGCGGCCCGCCTCATTGTGCTTGTGGTAGCTCACCGTAGGCGTCCGGATGTCGAAGTGGTTCAGCAGCTTCTGGGTCTGGCGCGTGTCTTCGCAGGCGATTTTGTCTACCGATCGCAGGACGCGCAGGGCACGCAGGGTGATGTCTTCGAGATTGCCGATGGGCGTGGCGACGAGATAGAGGCCGGGGGGGAGTGGGCGTTGGGCGGTAGATTCGTTGGATGGTTTCTCGTCGCGAATCGGGTCTTCGTTGGGCTCGGAATTTTGATTTGTGTTCATCCGCGTTGCTCCGAACAAAATGCGGGGTTTCTTCGCTACGCTCAGAATGACAATTCAAAATTGCTAGGTATCTTCGGGACGACGGATGCGGCGGCTCTGGTTCAGCAGGCCCATGGACTGCGAGAGGTTCTGTGGGGTAACGATACCGACGATGCGTTCGCCTTGCATGACGGGAACGAGCTGCGCGCCCTGTCCGGCGGTGATGCGGCCCAGGGTACGGACCAGCGAATCTTCGGGCTGGGCTGTTTGGAAGCTGCGCGTCATGACGCCCTGCACATAGCTGTTGCCTCCGCTGGCCAGCGCCTCCATAATGCTCTGGCGAGAGACGGCACCGACCAGATTGCCCCCGCGCACCACGGGGAAGACGTCCTGCAGGGAGTGTACGGCGCGCTGCAGTGCGTCCTCCAGGGTGTCGGAGGCGGAGAGGGTGCTGAACTGGGTGAGCATGACATCGCGCATGAGCACGCTGTCGGCGTCGCTTTGCACGAGCATGCCCTGGGTCTCCATGTGCGCCGCGATAAGCACGAATGCTCCCATGATGGCGATCCACGGGTTGCCCATCAGGAGTCCGGTGACGATGAGAGCGACGGCAATCCACTGGCCCAAGCCCGCGCCCAGCCTCCATCTAAATCCAGCGCTCAATCCTGGCGCTGCTGCCGAGCCTGACGCGGCGGACTGACGCTCGCCTTTCTCCTGGGCCGCGACGCCCGCGAGGGTATGGCGAAAGATGCGTCCTCCATCCAGCGGAAACGCCGGCAGGAGATTGATTGCGCCGAGCAGAAGATTCAGCCAGACCATGGCGCGCAGCAGATGGAAGGGAGAGATCCAGGGCCGTTGCAGCAGGTTGACACCGGGCGCAAAGGCCAGCACGAGGGCCGCGAGCAGAAGGCCGAAGCCGATGCTGGCGAGCGGACCGAGGACCGCCATACGCTGATCCATGGGAGGCTCGGCGGCGCGTTGGGTGGCTTCCGGCGTGGCAAAGCTCAGAAGGCCGCCGGTGGGCAGCAGCAGGATTCCGTTCAGCTCCAGACCGAACCACGTGGCAGCCAGCGCGCGCGCCCCCTCCCGCACGGCGACGGCAAACAAGAGCAGGAGCCAGAGCATCAACCCGCGCCCGCTACTGGAACCGGTGAGCGAGCCAAAGCCAATTACCATTGCCAGCAGGAGCAGGAAGAAGGCATGGATGCGGACTTCCACTCCAAGATAACGGCCGACGGGGAAGCTCCATCCACGCATGGTTCCATTGTATTCGCTTGTCTGCAAGGGCTCCTTTACCGATGCCTGTAGCTGCCCCGACCTGAAGAACCGCTTGCCCCATTTACAATCGACACTGTGGACACCTCAACCATCGTCATTCTGGACTTCGGGTCTCAGTACACCCAACTGATCGCGCGTCGCATTCGCGAGTTCAACGTCTTCTCCGTGGTGTTGCCTTGCACCGCTCCCATCGAGCAGATTCGCGAACTCAAGCCGCTGGGACTGATTCTTTCGGGAGGCCCAAGCTCGGTGTATGACACGGACGCGCCAGCCGCCGATCCCGCGCTGCTGGCGATGGGCGTGCCTGTGCTCGGCATCTGTTACGGACTGCACTTCATCGTGCATCACCTGGGTGGGCGGATCGAGTCTGCTCCCGCGCGCGAGTACGGCCATGCGCAGGTGGACGTGATCGCCGAGACTGCGCTCTTTCTCGGCTTGCCTTCCAAGCTCGACGTATGGATGAGCCACGGCGACGAGGCGAAGGCCTTGCCCGCGGGCTTCGTCCTGACCGCAAAGACCAACAACGCGCTGGCCGGAATCGCCGACGAGGCGCGACGAATCTGGGCGGTCCAGTTCCATCCAGAGGTGGTGCATACACGCAATGGAATGGAGCTGCTGCGCAACTTCGTGCTTGGCATTTGCGGCGCAAAGGCCGACTGGACGCCGGAACACTTCATCCAATCCACCGTGGAGCGCGTGCGCGCGCAGGTGGGCGATGGCCACGCGATCTGCGGGCTGAGCGGAGGCGTAGATTCATCGGTCGCGGCGGTGCTAGTGGCGCGCGCTATCGGCGACCGGCTGACCTGCATCTTTGTCAACAACGGCGTGCTGCGCAAGGACGAGTTCGCCAAGGTGCAGAAGACGATGCGCGAGCAGCTTGGCCTGCGCGTGGTTGCGGTGGATGCCAGCCAACGCTTCCTCGCGAAACTGGCCGGCGTGACTGACCCCGAGAAGAAGCGCAAGGCGATCGGCGGCGAATTTATCGCGGTCTTCGACGATGAGGCGAAAAAAATCTTCGAGGCCGAGAAGGGATCGATCCACTCCGGCGGAGAGGAGGTTGCGTGGCTGGTGCAAGGCACGCTCTATCCCGACGTGATTGAATCCTCCAGCGTCAAGGGCCCGTCGCAGACGATCAAGAGCCACCACAACGTGGGCGGCCTGCCCGCGAATATGAAGCTCAAGCTGATTGAGCCGCTGCGCGATCTGTTCAAGGATGAAGTCCGGCGCATTGGCCGCGACCTGGGAATGCCGGAAGAGATTCTGGAACGGCAGCCCTTCCCTGGGCCGGGACTAGCGGTGCGCATCCTCGGCGAGGTTACGGCGGAGCGTGTTGCGTTATTACAAGAAGCCGACGCGATCGTGGTGGAGGAGATCAAGGCGGCGGGCCTCTACCGCAAGATCTGGCAGTCGTTTGCCGTGCTGCTGCCTGTGAAGACCGTCGGTGTGATGGGAGACCAGCGGACCTACGCCCATACCTGCTGCGTGCGCGCGGTGCATTCGGAGGACGGCATGACGGCGGATTGGGCGCCGCTGCCATACGAGGTGCTGCGCGCCATCTCCGGCAGGATCGTGAGCGAGGTGCGCGGCATCAACCGCGTGGTCTACGACATCACCTCCAAGCCGCCCGGCACCATTGAGTGGGAGTAGGGCCGGGCGAAGGGCCAACCAGCCATCTCTCCAAATGTTGGCCGGGTGAGGTACATTGGTTCTGCTTCTTTTCACGCTCTGAACGGGGTGGCGTGTGACGTTGCGAATCTGCCTGCCACGCGTGAGTGTGGCATCGCCAAAGAGGAAACCGATGAAACTACTAGCTGTTGTGCTGGGTTTGACGATGATTTCCGCATTGGGCGCGGCCCAGGGAATGAACTGCAATATGCAGGGCTACAAAGCGGTTGACGGATTGAAGGCCGTGGCGGGTGCAAGCGGAGTGACGCTGAACTGGACGGGCGAGGCGCAGCAGCAGTTGCGCGCCGAGTTTGTGCTGAGGGATGGGCAGCCTGTGGTGGCGGAGCTGGCGGCGAGCAAGGCTGGAGGTGCCTGGGTGGTGCTGGGCAAAAACCTTATGCCGCAGTTCGAGGTGACCACGGGGCGGCGGAGAATATCGACGACGGAGCTGGACATCCTGAAGCGGCTGGGTAAGGACACTCCGGAGAATGAGGATTGGTACAAATGGATGGTGTTCTGGGATGCGCCGCTGGTGGTTCCGGGACATGAGCGGCTGGTGGGGCCGGGGCGGACGCAAGACGAGATTAAGCGCGCTGCGGCAAGTTACAAATCTGACCAATGCACGGTGAAGACGGATGGCGACCGGGTGAGCGTGACGTTCAACGGGCTGACGCTGGGGATATTCAGCGGCGATTTGCAGTTCACGGTGTACAAGGGATCGAACCTGCTGCGGCAGGAGGCGATGGCCAGCACGAATGCGAAGGACGTGGCGTTCATCTACAAGGCGGGGCTGAAGGGATTCCCGATTGCGAACGGCAACAAGGTGGTGTGGCGCGACACGTCGCAGATGTGGCAGGAGCAGAATTTTGGCGGCGCGGTGAACCAGCAGCCGGTGAACATCCGGGCGCGGAACCGGTTGGAGATTCTACAGACGGGCGCGGGATCGCTGGCAGTGTTTCCTCCTCCGCACAAGTTCTTTTTTGCGCGCGAGAACGAGGTAAATGGCGGCTACGTGTACACGCGCAAGGACAACGACAGCAGCTTTTCGCTTGGCGTGATGCAGCCGGAACGATGCGAGGGATACGATCCGTGGGGTGTTTCGCCGGAGGTGTGGAACCACCGCGCATCGACGGCGCGCTCGCAGGCGGAGAACTGCGCGCTATACAACGCGCCGCCGGGAACGGTGCAGCGCATGGCGGCCTTCTACTACCTGAGCGCGACAGGAAGCCATGCGACGCAGCAGGCGGTGATGGCATACACGCACGACGATGTGTACAAGCCGGTACCGGGATTCAAGACGGTGACCGGACACTTCCATCTGGAGCTGAACGAGATGGTGCGCGACCAGGGAACGTCGGACTTTCAACCGACGTGGGTGCCGGTGTTCCGCGGACTGGGGATCAACATTGTGTACCTGGGTGACTTCCACGACGATTCGGACGGAACCGATCCGGGGCCGAAGAGGCTGCCAGAGCAGAAGGACTACTTTGAGGCCTCGGCAAAGCTCAGCGACAAGGATTTCCTGGTCATGCCGGCAGAAGAGGCGAACGCGTTCATCGCCGGACACACTTACATCATGACGCCGGGGCCGATTTACTATACGCATCCGCGACAACTTGCGGCGGGAACGCAGTTTAAGGAGAATGTTCCGGGTTATGGCACGGTTTACAACCTGGGGTCGGCGGCTGACGTGCTGCGGTTCCTGAACGAGACGAAGAGCATCATTTGGGTGGCGCATCCGCGGACCAAGAGCTGGCGATGTATCCCGACATGTATAAGGACCAGGACTACTTCCAGAGCGACCGTTTTATCGGCGGATCGTGGGAGTCGCTGCCGGTTGACCTTTCACAGCCGCGGCTGTGCGAGGTGCGCTGCTTCGGCGTGAACGACGACATGAGCAACTGGGCGCCGAAGCCGAAGTTCATGCTGTCCGAGGGCGATACGTACATGAAGGCGCCGGGCGACGATACGTATTCCTCGTTTGCGGTGAATTATCTGAAGCTGGACAAGGTGCCCGCGTTCAACGAGAGCTGGGCGCCGATTGTGGATGGCATCCACGATGGGAACTTCTTTGGCACGACCGGCGAAATCCTATTCCACAACTGGGGGATTGAAGGCTCGGGCGCGAAGAGCGTCTACACGGCCAGTATCGAGTACACCTTCCCGCTGGAGTTTGCGGAGCTGGTGTGGAGCGACGGGGCGAAAGTCGACCGCAAGATCATTCCGCTGACCGATACGACGGCGTTCGGGACGAAGAGCTTCCG
>CAWERM010000109.1:0-16442 GCA_963810995.1 uncultured Acidobacteriaceae bacterium
TGTGGAGGACGATCTGCGCAAGGAGTACAGCGCGTCGGTGTTCTACGCCGAGGATGCGTTTGCCGGGCTGCATGTGATGAGCGACCTTACCGACGCCGACCAGAGTGTGCGCTCCAACCGGTTGAGCGAAGGGGCCACGCGGCGCGAGTTCAATCGGCCGGGCGCGGCGGAACATCTCGCGTCGCTGCCGCCTGCCATCACGGAGCGGTCTGCCATTGTGAAGGATGTGGAGGAGATTCCCGTGCCGCCGTTCTTCGGCGTGCGCACGCGGCGCGACTTCGACCTGAACGAGCTGTACCGGTACATCAACGAGACCGCGCTGTTCAAGAACCAGTGGCAACTCAAGACAGCTTCGGCCACAGACTATCTGAGCCTGGTAGAGGATAAGTTCCGGCCGATCCTGAAGGAACTGGAACAGGAGGTGATCGCCAACGACTGGTTCGATCCGAAGGTGGTTTACGGCTGGTATCCCGCACAGAGCGAGGGTAATGAGGTCATTGTTTACGATCCTGATGTGCAGGGCACGGAACTGCTGCGGATAAATTTTCCTCGGCAGAGGGAGGGACGGCTGCTGTCGATTGCCGACTTCTTTTCACCCAAATCGTCAGGGCGCATGGATGTGATTGGCTTCTCGGTGGTGACCATCGGCAGCCGCGCCAGCCAGGTGACTCAAAAGCTCTTCGAGGCCGGGGATTTCACAAAATATCTCTACCTGCATGGGCTC
Organism: uncultured Acidobacteriaceae bacterium; assembly: GCA_963810995.1. Classification (GTDB taxonomy): domain Bacteria; phylum Acidobacteriota; class Terriglobia; order Terriglobales; family Acidobacteriaceae; genus Edaphobacter. The sequence goes on from CAWERM010000109.1 coordinate 725, forward strand.
TCGGTGGAGACCGCAGAGGCGCTGGCGGAGTACATGCACGTTGCGATGCGCGCGGAGCTTGGCATTGACGGCGAAGACGCGCCGGACGTGCGCGACCTATTCCACCAGAAGTACCGCGGTTCACGCTACTCCTTTGGCTACCCGGCCTGCCCCAATCTGGAGGACCAGGCGAAGATATTCGCGCTGCTGAAGCCGGAGGAGAAGATCGATGTGCGGCTGACCGAGGGATACCATATCGAACCGGAGCAGAGTACGAACGCGCTGATCGTACATCATCCACAGGCTAAGTACTTCGTGGTTTGACAGCAGTTAGAGCTTGCTGAGGTAGTCGAGGATCTCGGGGTTGGTCCAGTCCTGCGCGGAGACGAATTTGCGGCGCAGGATTCCTTTGCGGTCGATGATGTAGGTCTCGGGAATCTTAATGGTGCCGTAGAGGTGGGGGATGCGCTGGGATGGATCACGCAGGGTGAGGAAATCGACGTGATTGTCGAGCAGGAAGGCGCGGTAGGCGGCAGAGTCATCGTCCTGACTGATGGCGAGGATGGTGATCTGGGGGAGCCGGTGTTGCATCGCCATCAGGCTGGGCAGCTCTTCGACGCATGGCACGCACCAGGTGGCCCAGAAGTTGAGGACGACGGTGTGGCCGCGCAGGCTGGCGAGCGAGACGGTCTGGCCGCCATCGGTAAGGGTGAACTGGGGAGCGCGTGTACCGATGCGGGCGGGATGGTCGCCGCGGTCGCAGGCTGTGAGGGTGAGTGCATAGAATGCCAGGAGAAGAAATCCGGATCGAAGAGTTGGTCTGGCTATGCGCACACAAGGCTCCTGCTTCCTATAATACGAATCTGTGAATGATGCGGGCGAAGGGATGGGACAGAGCGGAGAGATTTCGCCGGATGCGGCTTCGGCCATGACTGCCTCGACAGCGACGGAGACGTATCTGCGACTATCGGTGATCGTGCCGGCGCGCAACGAGGCGGCGGTGCTGGGGGAGTGTCTGCGGTCGTTGGTGGGGCAGTCGGATGTGGGGTTTGAGCTGGGAGTGGAGTGGGAGCTGATCGTCGTGGATGACGATTCGACGGATGGGACACGGGCGATTGCTAAGGCGGTGGAACGGGAGGGCGTGGTTGTGATCGATGCTCCCAGACTGGACCAGAGCGATCGCGGAGGATTTACGGGAAAGACGAATGCATGTTGGGCGGGGGCGCAACGAGCGCGCGGGGCGTGGCTGCTGTTTACCGATGCGGACACGGTGCATGAACCGGGCGACCTATCGCGGGCGTTGCATGAGGCTAAGAGGTATGGCGTGGCGCTGCTGTCCTATTCTCCACGGCAGATTGTGACGGGCTTCTGGCAGCGAGCTGTAATGCCGCTAGTATTTTCCGAGTTGGCGAGCGTGTATCCACCGAAGAAGGTGAACGATCCGGCGAGCCATTTGGCGGCGGCGAATGGGCAGTTTCTATTAGTCGAGCGCGAGGCGTACTTTGTCGTGGGCGGGCATCGCGTGGTGGGGCAGGAGATTCTGGAGGACGTGGCCCTGGCGCGCAAGATCAAGCGGACAAGGCATGCAATTCGATTGCGCTATGCTCCGGATGCGCTGGCGGCGCGGATGTACCGCTCGCTGCCGGAGATGGTGGAGGGTTGGACCAAGAACCTTGCGCTGCTGTTCCCCAGTGCCGTGCTGGTGGCCGGGATGCAGATGCTGCAGTTCCTGCTGTTCTTCGGGCTGCCCGCGTTGGCGATGGCAATGCCGCTGCTGGTGATATGGCAGCGCTGGGCGATCCTGCTGGTGTGGCTGCGGACCTCGTGGGGATTTTATGGGCGGGTGGCGCGATCGAAATTTTCGGCTGCGGATGTGGCGATCTCGATCTTCGGCGTGCCGTTATTCTGCTGGATGCTGCTGCGCAGCCATCTCCATCATCGAGTGACCAGGTCGGTGGATTGGAAGGGGCGGCGATACAAGGTTGGGCGATAAGATGCGGTGCGCGAAGCATCGATGCGATTGCTGTCACATCTAATGGAATGGATGAGTGAGGTTTTTCGATTGAGCTATGGGCTATGAGCCATGGACTGTGAGCAAGAGCGAGGCACGATGATTCTTCTTACACGAAAGGCTGAGTTTTCTTCAGCACACTACTACTGGAACGAGGCGTGGACGAAAGAGGAGAATGAGCGCGTCTTTGGCCGGTGCGCCAACAAGAACGGGCATGGGCACAACTACACTCTTGAGGTGACGGTTGAGGGCGAGGTTGACTCTGTGTCGGGGTTCGTGGTGGACCTGAAGGAGCTGAAGGAGATTTTGCAGCGTGAGGTGGTAAGAGTGTACGACCATCGGCATCTCAACCTGGAGGTGCCGGAGTTTGCATCGGGCACAGGCATGATTCCGACGACGGAGAACATTGCGATTGCGATCTGGCGACGGTTGGAGGGAAAGATTCCCGGGGCAAAGCTGCATCGGGTGCGCGTGTACGAGATGGCCGATCTGTTTGCGGACTACTACGGGGAGCATTGATGGCAGGCATGGTTTTCAAGACGGGGCCGAGGGCATATCTGACGCGGTGTTACCGGCTGAGCGCGTCGCACAGGCTGCACTCCAAGGCTTACACGGAGGAGGAGAACCGGGCGGTGTATGGAAAATGCAACAACCCGCATGGACATGGTCACAACTATGGGATCGAAGTGACCGTAGGCGGACCGGTACACACGCAGACCGGGATGGTCTGCGACCTAGGTGAGCTGGATGGGTTTGCGGAAACGAATTTACTGCAGCGGTTCGATCACAAAAACCTGAATACGTTGAATGAGTTTGGCGAGGCGGTGCCGACGACGGAGAACTTTACGCGAGCTGTCTACCGCATATTTCAGGGGTTTGGCGGGGCGCGGCTGGTGCGGATACGGATCGAAGAGACGGGAAACAACTCCTTTGAGTACGGGGAAGAGTTGGGGAAGGGTTGAGACATTATGAGCGCACAGACAGTATTGGAAGCAGGTTCGGTAGCAGCATTGACCACACAGGAGATCTATCGTGAGCTTCTGCTCCGGATCGGCGAAGACCCCACGCGCGATGGACTGGCGGAGACTCCGGAGCGGGTGGAAAAGGCGATGGCGTTTCTGACCCAGGGCTACACCATGGACGTGGCGACGGCGCTGAACGGGGCGCTCTTCGAGGTGGACTACGACGAGATGGTGATGGTAAAGGATGTCGAGTTCTATTCGTTGTGCGAACACCACATGCTGCCATTCTTTGGCAAGGTGCATGTGGCGTATGTGCCCAATGGCAAGGTGATCGGCCTATCCAAGATTCCACGGCTGGTGGAGATGTTCTCGCGGCGGCTACAGGTGCAGGAGCGGATGACGACGCAGATTGCGGACGCGATTGCGCATGCAATTGCGCCGCAGGGCGTGGGAGTAATTGTGGAGGCGCAGCACCTGTGCATGATGATGCGCGGCGTGGAGAAGCAGCACTCGGCGACGGTGACCTCGGCGATGCGTGGCGTCTTCAAGACGCAGATTCAGACGCGCAACGAGTTCCTATCGCTGGTGCGCCACAGCGGCGGCGAGAGTTAGGCATAGCGCAGCAAGACGCGTAGTCTGAATAGGCGATGAACGGATTGCTGGTAGTGGACAAGCCCGCGGGGATGACCTCGCACGATGTGGTGGATATTGTGCGCAGGGCCACGGGAGAGCGCTCGGTGGGGCACCTGGGGACGCTGGACCCGATGGCGACTGGCGTGCTACCGCTGCTGCTGGGCAAGTACACGCGTCTGGCGCAGTTCTTCGGCACGGCGGAGAAAGGCGTACGAGGGGACGATCCGCTTCGGATTTGCCACCGATACTTTTGATGCTGAGGGAACGGCGGCGGGCGAAGCTCCGGCCTTTAGAGAAGAATTTGGCCGAGCTGCGCGTGCTGGCGGCAGCGCTTCCATGGAGAGATGGAACAGATGCCGCCGGTGTTTTCCGCGAAGAAGATCGGCGGAGTTCCGGCGCACAAGCTGGCGCGCGCTGGCAAGCCGGTGGAGATGAAGCTGGCGCGGATTGTGATCCACCGGTTTGAGCTGCTGTCGCTGGATGGCGAGCTGGCGCGGTTCGAGATGCAGGTGTCGGCGGGCGGATATGTGCGGTCGGTGGCGCATGAGTTGGGCGCAGCTTGCGGGATGCGGGGCGCACCTGGCCACGCTGCGGCGGACGCAGGCGGGCGCGTTTACGCTGGCGCAGGCGATTGGGCTGGATGAACTGAAGGCGCTGGCGGGCGAACCGGAAGAGATCGAGCGGCGGATGCCGCATCCGCGGACGCTGCTGCCGGAGATGCCAGCGGTGACGGTGGACGAGCAGGCGGCGGGACGGCTGCGCAACGGGATGCAGGTGAACCTGCCGGAGTACTCGGGCGCGGAGCTGGTGAAGGTGTTTACCGGCCCGGCGGAGCTGCTGGGGATTGCCAAGCGGATTGCGGGTACGCTGATGCAGCCGATTGTGGTGCTGGCATAAACTCTGCGTACGAGCCGTCGAATCCTGCTAAGGAGGGGTTGGATGATGTCCGTGTTCCGCCAAGGGTTTGTATGCTTGCTGGTGGCTTTGCCTGCGGTGGCCCAGTCGCAGGCGTTCGGGACGATCACTATAAAGCCTGCTCGCTCTGCCGACCCGCGCGACGCGCATGTGCAGGTGATGCCTAACGGTGACTTGATTGCGACTGCGGTTCCTGTGATCACGCTTTTGAGTGATGCTTACGACGTGCCGGTCAACCCTTCGACACGACTCTCTGCCTCTTCCCGACTGGGCCCATCACGAGAGAGTACGATATCGAAGCGAAAGCGCCCGCTAACGCCATCCCTCCCGGTCTCCAGGACAGCGAAGTGCGAACGCCGAATTCAGCAAATGATCCGCGGATTGCTCGCCGATCGTTTCAGGCTCGTGATGCGGGTTGAGAATAAAACGATGCCAGTTTATGCTCTCACCGTAGCCAGCGGAGGTCCGAAGCTCCAGAAGTCGGCCATCGCCGAGAAGGACTGCACCTTCGATACCGGCCCGGCAGGTTGCCATAACTTTGTTGGCGGCTTGGGCCATCCGCTGAATGCAAAAGCCATCGATATGGACGACCTTGTCCATTACATTGCGAACTGGACGGATTTGCCAGTGGTGAACCGCACGGCACTCAGCGGGCTGTTCACCGTAAACACAGAAGGCTGGGTCCCTATGCGGCTGCCCCCTCCGCCGCCGAACGCCACTCCGGCCGTGAACCCCTTCGCCGGCCTCCCCACAATCTTCACGGTCCTGGGCAAACTCGGTCTCGAACTGAAGCGGCAAGAGGACATCTTGCCGGTATACACCGTGGAGCGCATCGAGCGGCCGGCCGCCAACTGACGATCACGCTCTATTACGCGCGGCTCAAGCAACCCCGGTTGGGATGACGGTGGTTGGGTTGTACGGGGCTATTTTCTGAGGAGGGGAAGGACGAGGGCGAGGACATTGCGGGCGACGACCTGATTGCCCTTGGCGGTGGCGTGGGTGCGGTCGCGCTGCATCATGCCGGGCACGCCGTAGAACGTCCTTGAGCAGGAAGGGAAGCATGGGGACGCGGTACTTTTTGGCGAGCAGGGTGTAGGTCTGATTGAACTGCTGGATGTAGTCGGGGCCGTAGTCGGGCGGCAGGGTGATGCCGGCGAGGGCGATGCGGATGCCGGCGCGCTGGAGGGTGGCGACGATGCGGTCGAGGTTGGCGCGGGTGTCCGCGATGGGCAGGCCGCGCAGGCCGTCGTTGCCGCCGAACTCGACGACGACCACGGCGGGATGCAGGGCCACGACCTCGGGCAGGCGCTGGACGCCGTCCTTGGTGGTATTGCCGCTGATGCCCTGGTTGTCGACGCGGTAGCGGAGGTGGAGGCGGTCGAGGTCGGCCTGTAGATAGTCCGGATAACTCTCGCCTGGCCCGGTGCCGGCACCGGCGGTGAGCGAGTCGCCGAAGCAGATCAGGATGGGGCGATGGTCGGTTTCGGGAGAAAGGTTGTTGGTAGTTGGTTGCCGGTTGCTGGACGTGGGGGTAGGGGCGGATGCGGCGGGGACGGGCTGCGCGGATGATGCAGGTTCCGGGGTGGAGCTGGAGGAGCTGCTATTTGCATGGCAGCCGGTGATGGCGAGCAGGCAACACACCAGGAGCGAGACAGGATAAACTTTCTGCATTGTTCCAACGTATCAAAGATACGGTGCATGCATGGAAATGCCCTCGTCTTATGACGATGGAGTGCATCCTTGGAGATTCCCTCGGGGGCTAAAGCCCATTTGATTTCTCGAACATTGACGGACGGGCTAAAGCCCGTCCCTTTCAAGACAGGCAAGATTTCTTAGCACCATAAAGAGGGAGCTGAGCGGTGAGCGAAGACGTAGGCACGGTGCATCCGATGATTGTGGTGAATGGTTTGCGCAAATCGATCCGCAACGGCCCGCGGACAGTGGATATTCTGCGCGGACTGAACTTCAAGGTACCCAAGGGCCAGTTTGTGGCCGTGATGGGGGCCTCGGGCAGCGGCAAGTCGACGCTGCTGGGACTGCTGGCTGGCCTGGATACGCCGAGCGCGGGCGGTGTGCTGCTGAATGGGACGGCGATCAGCTATCTGCCGGAGGACAGGCTGGCCCAGGTGCGCGGACGGACGGTGGGGTTCGTGTTTCAGTCGTACCAGTTGATACCGACGCTGACAGCGTTGGAGAATGTTCTGCTGGTGCATGAGCTGAACGCGCAAGGCGATGGCAAACCGCGGGCGCGGCAGTTGCTGACCAGCGTGGGGCTGGGCGACCGGATGGACCACTACCCGGTGCAGCTATCGGGCGGCGAACAGCAGCGGGTGGCGTTGGCCAGGGCGTTTGTGCTGCGGCCGCCCATTGTGCTGGCGGATGAGCCGACGGGGAACCTGGACACCACCAACGGGGCGCATGTGCTGGAGCTGCTGCTGGATCTGAACCGCACGGAGGGAACGACGCTGGTGCTGGTGACACACGATGCGACGTTGGCTGCATGCGCCGACCGGCGGATTGTGCTGCGCGATGGGTTGATTGTTTCGGATGAGATGAATCCCGATCCTAAGCGGCAAGAACGGAAGACACCCTTTGGTTTCTCGGTGGGCGTTTAGATGGCGAACGGGCTGGCATGGAGTTCTGCGGCGAAGATTGCCTCGCGTGAGATGCGGCACTCGCGCGGCAAATTTCTATTCGTCATTCTTTCGGTTGCCATTGGCGTGGCCGCGCTGACCGGAGTACGCGGATTTTCGGCGTCCTTCCGCTTTTCGCTGCTGGACAGGGCGCGCTCCATCATGGCGGGCGACCTGTGCCGCCAATATGAATGAACAACCGACCCCCAATGAGACGAAGGGCCTTGACGAGATAGGCGCGGGCGGCGTGCAGAGGACGACGGTGACTGAGATGATGTCGATGGCTGCGTCGCCCAGTTCGATGATGCCAGTGCTGGTGAGTCTTAAGGCGGTCGATCCCGCGCTGTATCCGTTTTATGGGGAGATTACGCTGTCGCCCGCGATGGGGTTGAAGACGGCGCTGGAGCCGGGATCGGTGGCGGTGGGAGACGATCTGCTGTTGCGACTTGGACTGCATGTGGGCGACCCATTGAAGTTGGGCGGGCAGACGTTTCGCATTGCGGCGACGGTGGTCGACGAACCGGACCGATTGTCGGGCGGATTTTCTCCTGGGCCGCGAGTGCTGATCTCGCGCGAGGCCCTGAATGCCACGGGGCTGCTGGGGCCGGGGAACCATGCGACCGAGCGGCTGCTGTTCAAGTTGCCGCTGCCGGGCGATGGACGCCCCGTGTCGGATACGGCGGTTGCAGATCTGAAGACCAAGATTACAACGCTACTGCCGGAGGCGCGGATTACGGACTATCGCGAGGCCAACCCATCGTTGACGGAGGGTCTGGACCGGGCGACCAGCCTGTTGTCGCTGATGAGCCTGGTGGCGCTGGTGCTGGGCGCGGTGGGCGTGGCGATGGCGATGCGCGCACACCTACAGCAGCGGCTGGACACCATCGCGATCATGAAGTCGCTGGGCGCGCGCAGCGGACAGATCATGAAGATCTACCTGCTGCAAACGTTGCTGCTGGGGCTTGCCGGGGGATTTCTGGGCGTGCTGTTGGGGGTTGCGGTGCAGCTTGCGTTTCCGCTGGTGCTGGGCAAGCTGATCAATGTACCGACCCAGTACCACATTCAACTGAGGGCGATCTTTGCCGGGTTGGGCGCGGGATTGTTGACTACGCTGCTGTTTACGCTGCCACCGTTGCTGGACATTCGCAACGTGAGGCCGAGTCTGATCCTGCGGCGCGCAGTTGAGGACAACGACGACCCATTTATTGCAGCGCTGTGGAAGAAAATCAACCATAACATCGCGCAGATCCTGGCGACGGTCTTGATCCTGCTGGGATTGGTAGCTATCGCGATGACGCTCTCCGACTCGGCTGTGGTGGGCAGGAGGTTTTCGGAGGGACTGGTGGGGGTGCTGCTGGTGCTGCTGGCGGCATCGGCGGCGGTGCTGAGGGGGTTGAAGTTTTTTCTCAATCGCACGCGGCTGCATCTGCCTTCGGCGCTGAGGCATGGGCTGGCGAACCTGTATCGTCCGGGCAATCCTTCGGCGGCGCTGCTGGCTGCGCTGGGCATGGGGGTGATGCAGATCATGACGGTATACCTGGTGCAGCGGGCGGTGGTGAACGAGCTGCATATCTCGTCTGCAACGAACCTGCCCAATGTGTTTCTGGTGGACATAGCGAACAGCGAGATCGACGGAATGCGCGGCCTGCTGAAGGCGCAGCCTGGAGTGACGACGCAGCCGGAGTTGCTGCCGCTGGTGTCGGCGCGGGTACTGACGATCGATGGAAAGACGACAGAAGAGGCACGGGCAGAGGCTGCGGCGAGGGCGGAGGAAGCGGGTGACGAGTCTGAGAGGCGAGGGCCGGGTGAGGGGAGACAGCGAGGGCCTGGGCGACGGATGCAGCGTACGGTGAACCTGACGTGGGCGGAGGAGTTGCCGCCGGGTACGACGGTGCTGGAGGGTGCGTGGTGGAAGGCGGGTGAACGCAAGCCGGAGGTGGCGATCGCACAGCAGCAGGCGAACCGGATGGGCGCGAAGCTTGGGTCGACGATTACGTTTGTGGTGCAGGACCAGCAGATCGCGGTGATCGTGGTGGCCTTGACCAAGGCCAATGGGCAACATGTGTATTCGCGCGCGGAGTACACCTTGCCTAAATCGGCGCTGGACGGGCTGCCGGTGGTGTGGAGCGGCGGCGTGCATGTGCAGCCGGAGCGCGTGGGCGAGTTGCAGCGCGCACTATACATAGCGTATCCCACGGTGACGGTGATCAACGTGGCGCAGGCGCTGGAGACGGTGCGCACAGTGGTGATCCAGATTACCGATGTGATCCAATTCCTGGCGGCGTTCTCCATCTTTGCGGGAGTGGTGATTCTGGCGTCGTCGATTGCGGGAACGAAGTACCGGCGCATACGCGAGGTGGTGGTGCTGAAGACGTTAGGCGCGACACGCGGGAGGATTGCGACGATCTTCTCCATTGAGTTTGCAGTGCTGGGGCTGGTGGCGGGAGTGGTGGGCATCGGCTTTGCCAACCTGATTGCGCGCACGCTTCTGCACCAGATGAATGTGGTGTACAAGGCGCAGTTGCTGCTGAACTTCATCGCGCTGGCGGGAGTGGCGGCGCTGACCGTTGCGACAGGATGGATAGCGAGCCACAGGATTCTGCAGCAGAAGCCGCTTGAGGTGCTGCGTGAGGAGTAGGGTGCGCGAGAATGACGGCTGTTTGGCGGTTCGGGTATGATCCTTTTGCCGAATGCATGGATGGTTCCATGTATGCGGCTTTCATTAACGACTTGGGTTCAACGAGTGAGGTAGGAAGATGGCAGTTGGGCGGAAGCTGGAGTTGCTCGTCATGGCGGCGGGTGTGTGTCTCTTCGTAACGGTTCAGCATGGCGCATGGGCGCAGGCGGCAGCAGCATCGCAGGCAGCCCCAGCAGCCGCGCCGCAAGCAGCACCGGCAGCAGCGCCGCAGCCGAATGGCGCGCCGGCGGCAGCGCCCAACCCGGCAGCGCGGGGGAATGGTGCGGTGACGGGCGGGGTTACGCGGAAGTTCGGCAGCGCGCCGGACGATCCGGGACCGCTGGCCAAGGGACTATCGCCGAAGCTGAAGCCGAAGGCGATCTCCGCGGCGATGCACAAGGTGGCGGACTGGCAGCTTGCCCAGTCGCAGCAGTATTTCGCGGCATTCGATCGCTCGAAGCAACTGGATGGCGAGATATGGACATGGGGGGCGCTTTACAGCGGGCTGATGGCGATGTCGGAGTCGCTGGGCGATCCCAAGTACGCGAACATTATGCGGGATACGGGCAAAGCCTACAACTGGGAGTTGAGCAAGACGGAGGGGGACGCGAACCAGCAGAGCATGGCGCAGACCTTCCTGGAGCTGTATTTGATGGACAAGAAGCCGGAGGAGCTGGCACCGACGCAGAAACGATACGATACGCTTCTTGCGGCGCCTCGGGCAGAGGTGGGATCGACGCGCCGAATCGAGTGGTGGTGGTGCGATGCGCTGTTCATGGGCCCGCCGTCGTGGGCGCGGCTGTATGCGGCGACCGGAGACAAAAAGTACATCACCTACCTGGATGAAGAGTGGGCGAAGACCTCGAAAGAATTGTGGGACCCGGAATCGCACCTGTACTTCCGCGATACGACTTTCATCACGGCGAAGGAAAAGAACGGGCAGAAGGTCTTTTGGTCGCGCGGTGAGGGATGGGTGATGGCCGGGCTGGTGCGAACATTGGAATATCTGCCCAAGGACGATCCAGCTCGCACGATGTACGAGACTCAACTGAAGGAGATGGCTGCCGCGGTAGCCAAGATCCAGGGGCAGGATGGGTTGTGGCGCTCTGGAATGCTGGACCCGGCGTCGTATGACCAGCCTGAGATCTCCGGCTCTGCGCTGATGACCTACGCCATGGCGTGGGGCATTAATAATGGACTGTTGGACCGCAAGGTTTACACGCCGGTAGTGAAGACGGTGTGGGCGGGAATACTACAGCACATCTACGCGGACGGGCGGTTGGGGGACATTCAGCAGACCGGATCGGGACCGGCGCAGGTCAAGCCGGGATATAGCTGGAACTACGGGGTGGGCGGATACCTACTGGCCGGCAGCGAGGTCTACAAGTTGGCGGGAGGCAAGCCAGCGAAAAAGTAGGTGCCAGTTGATGGATGCTGGAACGGGAGAGAGGTGGAGTTCTACCGGACGTTTTGACTTTCAGCTATGAGCCATGGGCTGTGGGCTAGGAATATAGAGAGTGGCTATGACTTCATGGAGACGAAGATGGCAGGTGAGCTTGTGTATGGCGTTTCTGGTGCTGGCTGGCGGCATGGTGGGATGCCATCGGCCGGCGCGGACCACACTGACGCTCTCGGTTGCGGCGAGCCTGACGCAGACGATGGGCGAGATTGAGACGCAGTACCAACAGAGCCATGCCAGCGTTGATTTTCGCAACAACTTTGGCGGATCGGGGAATCTGGCGCGGGAGATTGAGCAGGGCGCTCCGGTGGATGTGTTTCTATCCGCGGCAGCCGGGTCCATGGACGAGTTGCAGGCGAAGGGGATGATCGAGGCAGCGACGAGGCACGATCTGTTGCGCAATGAGCTGGTGCTGATTGCTCCCAGCGACTCGGGATTGCAAGGATTTGCGGGGCTTACAGGCAAGGCCGTGCGGCAGATCGCGCTGGGCGATCCAGGCAGCGTTCCCGCCGGGCAGTACGGCAAGCAGACGCTGAGCGCGTTGAAGCTCTATGACCAGGTGAAGACGAAGATTGTGCTGGCGAAGGACGTGCGCCAGGTGCTGACCTATGTGGAGACGGGCAACGCCGACGCGGGCCTGGTGTACGCAACCGATGCGAAGGGAGATAGGCGGGTTCGCATTGTGGCGATCGCGCCTGAGGCGACGCATGATCCGATCGTCTATCCGGTGGCTGTGGTGGGGGCGGGGCGCGAGAGTGGCGCAGCGGAGCAGTTTGTCGAGTATCTGAAGGGCCCCGCTGCGACGGCAATCTTTATCAAGCATGGATTTAGAGCGGAACCAGAGTAACAGTACCCAAGCGAAGAGTATCAAAAGTAGCTTTTTCTTGAGGAAAAAGCCACTCGGAGGAATCGCCCCCGGGTTATATCTACTCTGGTTCCGCTATACCATAGCTGCATGGTGAGTCTTCCGATGGACGCGTCGCCGCTGGTCATCTCCATTGCGACAACCTGTGCGGCCACCATTGCGACTTTTTTCCTGGGGCTGCTTGCGGCGTGGTGGATGTACCGGGCGCAGGTGCAGGACGGGGTGCGGGTGTGGGGAGTGTGGGGATGGGGCCTGCGTGCCCTGGGTCTGAAGGGATGGATCGACGGAATCCTGACGCTTCCGTTGGTGCTGCCGCCTACGGTGGTTGGGTTCTTCCTACTGCTGATCTTTGGACGACGCAGCCTGCTGGGCCATGCGCTGGAACAAGTGGGAGTGACGATTGTGTTTTCCTGGCCAGCGACGGTGATTGCGGCAACGGTGGTTGCGTTTCCGTTGATGTACCGCACCGCGCTGGGCGCGTTCGAGCAGGTGAATCCCACGCTGCTACAGGCGGCGCGAACGCTGGGCGCGTCGGAGGGTAGGGTGTTTCGCAGGGTGCTGTTTCCTCTAGCGGCGCCGGGAGTGGTGGCGGGAACGGTGCTGGCGTTTGCGCGCGCGATGGGCGAGTTTGGCGCGACCTTGATGCTGGCGGGCAACATTCCCGGACGCACGCAGACCATGCCGATTGCGATCTTTTCCGCGGTGGAGGACGGAGACATGCGGATGGCCGCGGTATGGGTCACGCTGATTGTTGCGATCTCGCTGGGGATGATCCGTCTGCTGAACCGACAGGGCAGGGCAGTGCGCAAGCGGGTGCAGGCGGAGGGTGCGGTAGCGGCGCAGATCGATGCAGGCGGGCTTCCCACCGTGCCTCGCGAGGCAGGGCCGCGAGACGGGGAGATAGCCCTTTCTTCCTCTTTAGAGATCGAGTTGGAGAAGCGGCTGGAGCGGTTCACGTTGCGCGTGCGGCTGCGCACGGGGCTGGTTTCGGGAGGGGGCGCGGTGGGGATTCTGGGGCCGTCGGGCGCGGGAAAATCGATGACGCTGCGTCTGATTGCAGGCGTAGCGGAGCCGGATGGCGGGCGGATTGTGCTGAATGGGCGGGTGCTGTTCGATAGCGAGACGGGAGAGAATGTGCGCTCGGCGCGGCGCAGGGTCGGGATAGTGTTTCAGGACTACGCGCTGTTTCCCCATATGACGGTGGACGAAAATGTGGGCTTCGGGCTGAGTGGGCTGGCGAGTGGAGGAACGCAGGCGCGTGGTCGGCGCGGCATCTGGAACGGATGCACATTGCGGAGCTGGCCGAACGCATGCCGGGAGAGATTTCGGGTGGGCAGAGGCAGCGAGTGGCCATCGCACGCTGCATGGCGATGGAGCCGGATGCACTGCTGCTGGATGAGCCCTTCGCGGCACTGGACCCGCACCTGAGGAGGCAGACCGAGGAGCAGCTTCGCGAGACGCTGGCCGAGTACCGGGGAGTGGTGCTGTTTGTGACCCACGACATGGAGGAGGCGTTTCGTTTTTGCAGCGAGCTGGTTGTGCTGGACGGCGGACGGGTGATTGCCAGCGGGCCGAGGAACGAACTTTTCGACCGGCCGCGCACGGTGGTGGCGGCGCGATTGACCGGATGCAAGAACATTGTGGCGGCGCGTCGCGTCGGGATGGACCGAATCACTGTGGATGCGTGGCAGTGCGAGCTGCGGACTGCCATTCCGGTTCCCGACGGATTGACTCATATCGGTGTGCGTTCGCACCAGATTGCGTTTGCGGCGGAAGGGGCGCGCGAAAACACATTTTCCTGCTGGCTGGTGGGCAGCAGCGAGGCACCGCACGAGATGACGCTGTATCTGCGTCTTCATGCGCCCGCGCAGGCCGGGGAGCCTGCCCATCTACAGGTGGACTTGCCAAAAGACGCTGGCCGCGCGCTGATGGATCGGCCTCAGCCCTGGCCGGTGCGGATGGATCCATCGCGACTGTTGCTGCTGGAAGGATAAGGGGTTGGAGGTAGAGTAGAGGTAGATGGAGAACGTCAGCTTGAGAGCGTCGAACGAATCTGAAACCAGCGTGCGCCAGGAAGCGATTGAGCCGGCGTCGGTGCGCACGCACGCGGCGCTGATGGGCATCTACGAGATTTCGAAGGTGCTGACGCGGCCGGCGCGGCTGGAGACTGCGCTCTCGGGCGTGGTAAATCTGCTGCACAGTTTTATGGACATGAGCGGTGGACTGATCGCTCTGCTCGACGAAGAGGACAGGGCCGCGACCGTGGTGGGCGCGGGTTGGAATGAGGCCGAGGCCAGAGAGCACTTTGAACGGCTTCCCGAGCAGGCCGTGGGGCAGATTGTTGTCTCCGGAATGCCGCTGGTGGTGCGCGACGTGGCGCAGAGCCCGCTGTTCGCTGCGTGGAGCGAGTTGAAGACCGGGGACGCGACGCCGGTACGGTCGTTTGTCGGGGTGCCGATCAAGGGCGAGAACCGCACCATCGGTACGTTGACGATCGTGCGCGTGGGTAGCCAGTCGTCGCCCGGCACTTTGGACGAGGACGTTCGCTACCTCACCATGATCGCCAACCTGGTGGGTCAGACCGTGGCGCTACAGAGCATGGTAGAGCGGGACCGTGAACGTCTGCTGGCCGAACGCAACCGTCTGGAGCAGGAACTGGAACAGAAGAACGCGGCCAAGCATGATGGGATCTCGTGGATCATTGGCAAGAGCTCCGCGATCCAGGAGGTCACCGAGAAGGTGCAGCTGGTGGCGCGATGCAATCTGCCTGTGCTGCTGTGCGGCGAGTCGGGAACCGGCAAGGAGCTGTTTGCACGCGCCATCCATGAGTACTCTCCGCGCAAGGAGCAGCCGTATATTCGCCTGAACTGCGCGGCGCTATCGGAGTCGGTGCTGGAGTCGGAGCTGTTTGGGCACGATCGCGGGGCGTTTACCGGCGCTATAGGAATGCGCAAGGGGCGTTTTGAGATGGCAGATGGCGGTACGCTGTTTCTGGATGAGATTGGCGAGATTTCTACCACCTTCCAGGCCAAGCTGCTGCGCGTGCTGCAGGAGGGGGAGTTCGAGCGCGTGGGCGGCAGCCGCACCATCAAGGTGGATGTGCGCCTGGTGACGGCGACCAACCGCAACCTGGAGGCGGCCGTTATTTCCGGTGACTTCCGCTCCGATCTCTACTACCGCATCAGCGTGGTGCCGATCTTTCTTCCGCCCCTGCGCGAGAGGCGCGAGGATGTGCCCCTGCTGGCGCGGGAGTTTTTGAAACGCTTCAACAAGGAGCATGGGGTCACTTTGAGTCTGTCGCCACGTGCCCTGGAGACTCTGACCGCATACGACTTTCCCGGCAACGTCCGCGAGCTGGAGAGCTGCGTGCGGCGCACTGCGGCGTTGACCAAGAACCCGATGCTACAGGCGGAAGACTTTGACCTGGGCAATGAAGGCAGCTCCAAGGCATTGGACAAGTCCATGACCGGCAAGCGGCTTGCAGGAGGAGGCGCAAGGGTCTTTCCGGCGCTGCCGCCAAATGGGGCAGAGCAGGCCGTCCATCCGGGCACGGGAGCGGGGGAGGGAGGGCCCTCCGTGGAGGC
>CAWERM010000110.1:0-10773 GCA_963810995.1 uncultured Acidobacteriaceae bacterium
TTGAGTAGCGCCGGGAGATGGGGAGAGTCCGACATCGAGACACCTCATACTACGGCGTCCGCTAGTCGATCCATCGAAAATCGATGTCGTGACGGCGGAGAGTGCTTCGCCGGACAAGTTGGATTCATGGATGACGCAGGTGGCGAGGCGCGGGATTTGAATGTTTTTCTTGGGTGGGTACATATATGGATAGGATCGCGTGGGTGCGATGCTTCGGCCCAGTATCAATCCACTCAAACGACTCTGCTTTCTGTGTAACCAATTGTGCAACCATTTTGCCAGAATTGGGGCTATAACAAGGGCAACGGCTCACATTGACTCATAGTCGCTTAAACGTAAACCATACTTAACAAAGGTCCTGTATCCGCGCATTGTATTGGTTTTACAGGATTGAAGGATTGGTGGCGGTGAGTGGAATCGAACCACTGACCTCGGCGTTATGAGTGCCACGCTCTAACCATCTGAGCTACACCGCCAGGTGTAAAAGGGGCTGCAAAAGGGCAGGAATCGCGCCCGAGCCCCCATCTTCAGGACTCCAAAGCACAACTTAGCTATGATACTGGAAACGGCAACGCGCGTGAAGCCGATCCGGTCGTATGACTCGCGCTGCTCCCCAGCCTCACCACCAGATGACCACTCCCCTGCGCACTCTCGGCGTCATTCCCGCTCGCCTCGCATCCACCCGCCTGCCGCGTAAGGTGCTGCGCGAGGTCGCCGGTAAGCCGCTGCTTGCTTGGGTGGTGGAGGCCGCGCGCGCCTGTCACCAGCTCGACCAGGTGCTGGTTGCCGCCGACTCCGAAGAGGTCGTCGACCTCTGCCATCGCCTCGGCTTCCCTGTCCAGCTCACCTCGACGGACCTACCCAGCGGCACCGACCGCGTCCATGCCGTCGCCCAACTCTACGATGCCGATGTCTACGTCAACATCCAGGGCGACGAGCCGCTTCTGCGCCCTGAACACATCGCCGCGCTGCTGCGCCCATTCAGCCAGCCGCAGGTCGATGTCTCCACCCTCAAGGTCCGCTGCACGCCGGAGAACATCTCCAACCCCAACGCCGTTAAAGTGGTCACTGGTTCCGACGGTCGCGCGCTTTACTTCTCCCGCGCCGCCATCCCCTATCACCGCGACGCAGCCGATCTCGTGCCGCAGTATTGTAAGCACATCGGACTCTACGCGTATCGCAAGCATGCACTCAACCTCTTCCCCACGCTGCCTGCCAGCGCGCTGGAACATGCCGAGCGCCTGGAGCAGCTTCGCTTCCTGGAGAATGGCCTGCTGAT
Organism: uncultured Acidobacteriaceae bacterium; assembly: GCA_963810995.1. GTDB lineage: Bacteria > Acidobacteriota > Terriglobia > Terriglobales > Acidobacteriaceae > Edaphobacter. Next base: position 1,280 of record CAWERM010000110.1, read on the forward strand.
CTACGTCGAACATACAGAACACGACACCATAGGCGTCGATACGGAAGACGACCTCCGCCTGGTCGAAGCCTGCCTCCGCGCCTGTAGCCCTACAGATAATCCTGCATGATCTCCGCCAGCACTTCGCGTCCTGGACGCACGCGTTCCTGCGGCAGCGTGGCCAGCGGCTCATCCACCATATTCAGCAGCGACATGAAGTCCGTCTGCTGCGTATTGACATAAAAGACCCCGGTCAGCACCTCGCCCCGCGCGTGCGACTCCATCAGCATCTTCAGCGCGGGCACCTTGTCGGTGGGCGCGTAGTCCTGATGGATCTTGCGCAGGCGCAGATGGGAACCGTCGTGCAGTGGGACGTCCAGCGTAGTGTCGTGGTCGTAGTCCACTTCCAGGTCCTCGAAGTGCGGCACCAGTCCCACTTCGCCCACGGCGTCGTCGTGCTCCTGCATGTATTTGTAGCTCTTGGTCGATCCCTCGTGGTCGTTGAAGGTGACGCAGGGAGAGATAATGTCCAGCAGCACGGTGCCCTGGTGCGCGATGGCCGCCTTCAGCATGGCGGAAAGCTGTTTCTTGTCGCCGGAGAAGGAACGCCCCACAAAGGTGGCCCCAATCTGTATGGCCAGCGCGCAGATGTCGATGGCGGGCAGCTCATTCACCACGCCGTTCTTCAGCTTTGTGCCCAGGTCGGCTGTAGCGGAGAACTGTCCCTTGGTCAGCCCGTAGACGCCGTTGTCCTCCACTATGTAGATCATCGGCACGTTGCGCCGCAGCAGATGGATGAACTGGCCCATCCCGATCGACGCTGTGTCGCCGTCGCCGCTCAGGCCAATGGAACGCATCGTCTTGTTGGCCAGCAGCGCGCCGGTGGCCACCGAAGGCATGCGGCCATGCACTGAGTTGAAGCTGAAGGAGCGCGACATAAAATACGCCGGCGACTTGGACGAGCAGCCGATGCCGCTCATCTTCATCACCCGCTCCGGCTGGATGCCCATCTCGTAAAACGCCTCGGTGATGCGCTCTGAGACGGCGTTGTGTCCGCAGCCTGCACACAGCGTGCTCTTGCCGCCGCGGTAATCCAGGATCGCGAGTCCAATATGGTTGGTCTTGGCCGGCTTGGGTGGAATAGCAGCAGTTGTTTCCGGGGTGGTCAGTGCTGGCGTGGTCGACATGATGGCTAGCGGGCTCCTTCTTGGGCGGCAATGGCGTTGCTGACGCTCTGCGCGTCGATGGGAAGTCCGTTGAAGTGCAGAACGGAGTGAAGCTTGACCGCGTCGGCGGGATCCAGATGGGTCTTCAGCAGGTTCAGCATCTGCGCGTCGCGGTTCTGTTCCACCACATAAACCCGTTCATGGCTGGCCACAAACTCCACAACCTCCTCAGTAAACGGGAAGGCGCGGATGCGCAGGTAGTCGGTGGACAGTCCGGACTCGCGCTCAAGCTGGTCGCGACTCTCGATCACCGCCCAGTGGCTGGTGCCGAATGCAAGAATGCCCACCTTCTGCCCGCCCTTGCCTTCCAGGATCGGTCTAGGCACCAGCGTCTTCGCGGTCTCGAACTTGTGCGCCAGACGCAGCATATTGTTCTCGTAGTCGTCGGGACGCTCCGAATAGAGCGCCTTTTCGTCGTGGCCGGTGCCGCGTGTAAAGTAAGCGGCAGCGGGATGGTCCGTTCCCGGCAGCGTGCGGTAACCAATGCCGTCGCCGTCCACATCCTTGTAGCGGGCAAATCCGCCCAGCTTCTCCAGTTGCTGTGCGTTCAGCACTTTGCCGCGGTTGATCGCTTTTTCCGGATACTCAAACGTCTCCGACATCCAGTTGTTCATGCCTAGGTCGAGGTCACTAAGCACAAAGACCGGGGTCTGCAACTGTTCAGCCAGATCGAACGCCTCTACCGTCAGCTCGTAGCACTCCTTCACCGAAGCTGGCAGCAGCAGAACGTGCTTGGTATCGCCATGCGACAGGCCTGCGATAAAGCTCAGATCGGCCTGCGAGGTGCGCGTAGGCAGTCCGGTAGACGGGCCCGTGCGCTGCACATCCACGATCACGCCGGGAATCTCCGCGTAGTAGCCCAGTCCGGCAAATTCCGTCATCAACGACAGTCCGGGGCCGGAGGACGCCGTCATGGCGCGAGCTCCCGCCCATCCCGCGCCCATCACCATCCCGATGGCGGCCAACTCATCCTCGGCCTGCACCACGGCGAAGCTCGCCTTGCCGTCCTTCTCCACGCGGTACTGCTTCATATAGTCGATCAGCTCTTCCACCACCGAGGTGGACGGAGTGATGGGGTACCACGCCACCACCGTGACGCCGGCAAACAGCGCGCCCAGCGCAGTGGCGGAGTTGCCGTCGATCAGGATCTTGCCCTCGGTCGAGTTCATCGGCTCGATCGCGAAGGGGTCCTGCTTGGTCAGCGTGGCCGCCGCGTACTCGTAACCCGCGCGCACCGCACTCAGGTTCAGCTCCGCCGCCTTCACCTTCTTGGCAAACTGTCTGCGTACCGTGGCCTCCAGCAACTTCATGTCGATGGAGAGCAGTTGCGCTGCTACGCCCACGTACACCATGTTCTTTACCAGCTTGCGAATCTTCGGCTCCGCGCCGGTGGCGGCGGTTAGGCGATCGAAGGGTACCGAGTAGAACGTCACATCCGAACGCAGCGCGTCCAGCTTCAGCGGCTCGTCGAAGATCACCACCGCGCCGGGCGAGAGCGACAGAACGTCCTCATGCGAGCGCTCCGGATTCATCGCGATCAGTATGTCGACATCGTGCTTGCGCGCCACCCAGCCATGCTTGCTCACGCGAATGGTGAACCAGGTGGGCAGCCCCGCAATGTTGGAGGGAAATAGGCTCTTGCCGGAGACCGGCACTCCCATTTGAAAGATGCTGCGCAACAGAATGGCATTGGCCGATTGCGATCCGGAGCCGTTGACGGTTGCTATTTGAATCGAAAAATCGTTGACGGTCCGATGTGCGCCGCTCGCAAGCTCCGAGGTCGGCTGGCCCTGTGCCACAAGGTCGCTGGTTATCATTTAAAAACTGCATCCCTCTCATGTGTAGTTACTTCGTCCAAACTGGATGGAAGTTGACCGGAACAAGCGCCGTACTCACATCCTGAAGCGCTCCCAATCTCGCGATCGTGCTGCGTTCGCGGGCCACCCCTAGCTCGGAGGCTATCTTTCCTGCCCCACTCTCGATTGTATTCCAGCCCGGCCCCTGAAGATATGACGGATGATGTAACCAGCTTGTTGCAGAGCCTGTACAATTCCTGTGGCTGCACAGCTGTGAATGGAGCGGGGTAGAGATATGCCGGATCCGATTGACTTTCCGCAGGGACGTTCGGAATCAAGGGGGCCGCGCGATCCGCGGCTGCGCCGCAAGCTGATCGTCTTCCTGATTATCGTTGCCGCAATCTTCTTCGGCGCCAAGACCGCACTCTCCTATTGGGTGGACCTGCTCTGGTTCCGCTCGCTCGGCTATGGCGACGTCTTCTGGACCTCGTGGCGTCTGCAATGGGGCATCTTCGCGCTCTTCGCGGTCGCAACCTTTGCCATCCTGTACGGAGCATTTATCGCCCTCAAGCGGGCCAGCCAAGCCAGCCTGCCCAGCGCTCGCCAGATCCTCATCGGCGGGCAGCCGGTCAATTTCTCCATCGAGCCCGTGCTGCGCATCGTTGGTTTCTTCGGTTCGCTCGCTGTTGCTTTGCTCACCGGGACCGCGATGATGTCGGAGTGGTCCACCCTGGCCCTATTCTGGTACGCGCCGCACGCCACGGGCAGCGTCGCCGATCCTATCTTCGGTCGTCCGCTCAACTTCTTCCTTTTCACCCTGCCCGCGTGGCAGCTCATCCTGGGCTGGCTGCTTACCCTCGCGGTCATCGTGTCTGTTGTCGCCCTGGTGCTGATCGCCATCGCCGGCGGGTTCAGCCTGCTCAATCGGCACAGCGGCGGCCATGCCGCTTCGCCTTGGCGCGGACTCTCCATCAGTGTCTCGTTCCTGCTGCTGGCCGTCGCGATGAACGTCTACGTCAGCCGCTTCCAGACCCTGCTGGACCAGCACACCATCTTCGATGGCATCAATTACACCGACGCCCATGTAACTCTCGCCGGATTGCTGATCGTCTGTCTTGCGCTGCTTCTGGGTGCGGGCATCGCTCTGCTCAACGCGCTGCGCGGCACGCGCGCCAAATTGCTGATTGCTTCTGTAATTCCGGCTGTGGTCTGTTACATCCTGATGAGCGTGGTGGGCTGGTACGTCGGCAACTTCATCGTCAAGCCCAACGAGCTGGTGCGCGAGACGCCATATATTGTCAACAACATCAAGTTCACCCAGCAGGCATACGGGCTGGACCAGTTCCAGCAGCGCGAGTTTCCCGCCGAGACCACCGTCGATGCCGCAGACCCAGCCAACAACCAGCCCACCCTGCAGAACATCCGCCTGTGGGACTGGCACGCCCTGCAAGACACCCTGCGCCAGGAGCAGGAGATTCGTACCTACTACGACTTTCCCGACGTCGACATCGACCGCTATACCCTCGATGGAACCCTGCGAGAGGTGATGCTGGCAGAGCGCGAGCTGAACGTGGAGAAGCTGCCCGAGAGCAGCCGCAACTGGATCAACGAGAAGCTGGTCTACACCCACGGCTACGGCGTCACCATGAACCCGGTCAATGGCTTCACATCGGAGGGGCTGCCCACTCTGCTGCTCAGCAATATGCCCGTTCAAAGCACCGTCAAGGGCCTCAATGTAACCCGGCCGGAGATCTATTTCGGCGAGTTGACCGACAACGACGTCTACGTTAAGACGCGCCAGCAGGAATTTGACTTCCCCCAGGGGCAGACCAACAGCGTCACATCCTATCAAGGCACCGGCGGCATTGAACTGGGCGGTTTTCTGCGCCGCGTCCTGCTCGCCTTCGAACGCGACGACCTCGACAAGCTGCCCTTCAGCGACGACGTCAACGACCAGAGCCGCCTGCTGATGCGGCGCAATATCCGCGAGCGCGTTGCTACCCTGGCGCCTTTCCTCACCTTCGATCAGGACCCCTATATTGTGGTCGGCGACGATGGTCGCCTCTCTTGGATCATGGATGCCTTCACCACATCCGACAGCTATCCCTACTCCACCCATCACGATATGGGCGACAACACCATCAACTACATGCGCAACAGCGTCAAGGTGGTGATCGACGCTTATAACGGCGCCACCACGTTCTATGTCTTCGACAACAACGACCCTGTGCTTGCCGCCTACCGGAGCATCTTCCCCAGCCTCTTCAAGGACGCGGCACTGATGCCAGCGGACCTGCGTAAGCATGTGCGCTATCCGGAAAAATTGTTCAAGCTGCAAGCGGACGTCTACGGCCTCTACCACATGACGGACCCGGCGGTCTTTTTCAACCGCGAGGACCTGTGGACCGTGGCCACCGAATCCACCGGCCAGAACAGCGATGGACAGCAGGCCACGCAGGAAATGGAACCCAACTTCGTCATGATGAAGCTTCCCGGTGAAACGGGAGTGGAGTTCGTGGAGATCCTTCCCTTCACCCCGGCCAACCGCAACAACCTCATCGGATGGATCGCCGGACGATCCGATGGCGCGCACTACGGCACATCGGTGGTCTACGATTTTCCCAAAACCAAGCTGGTGGACGGGCCACAGCAGATCGAGTCGCGCATCGACCAGAACGCTCAGCTCTCCGGCCAGTTGACTCTGTGGAACCAGCAAGGGTCGCATGTTGTGCGCGGCAGCCTTCTCGTCATCCCATCCGGCAAGGCTTTGCTTTATGCCGAACCCATCTATCTCCAGGCTCAGCAGAGCCCCATGCCGGAGCTGCGCCTGGTCGTCCTGGCGTTGCAGGACAAGCTGGCCTACGGGCCCACCTTCGAGGCGGCCCTGGCTTCGCTCTTCGGCGGAGAGACCTCGTCAATCAGCTCCAGCGAATCCGCACCGCCCACGCCGCAGCCTGGTACGCAAGCCGCCTCTGCAACCAAAACTGCTCCGCAAGCCGCAACCGACATCAACGGCCTCATCGTCGAAGCAGGCAAGGACTTCGCCGACTATCAACGCCTCACCGCCGAGGGCAAGCTGGGCGAAGCCGGCCAGAAGCTGGATCAACTCAAGCACGACATCGATCAACTCAACGCGCATAAAAAGTAGTTAGTAGTGGGTCAGTTTGATTCGTTTCGTTAAGGGCACGGCTTTAGCCGTGCCGTAAGCTGCTCATTCCTCGTTGGGGCTTTAGCCCCTGAGGTCAGATTTGTTCAAACTGGCCCACTACCGGGGTTACAATTGCGCAATCGCTCCGCACATGTATACTTATCCCATGATTTCCCACGCCACCACCGTTGAGGCCATGGCCATGTGTATGTGCCTGTGTTGCCCAACCGTGGGTGTGCGTGGAAACACTCTGATGCGCTAGCCGCAAACGAGATCGGCTTCCAAACGGCTCACGGTCCTCAAGGGACAGTGGGCCGTTTTCATTGTTCCTGGGATTGTTCCTCCACCATCAACGTAAAATAACTCACGGGCAAAGGAGTACGAAATGTCAGAACAATCCGCAGCACCCACACAGCATCTTGCAACCCAGGCGGTTCACGCCGGTCAGGTTGTCGATCCCGCGACCAATGCGCGCGCCGTCCCCATCTACCAGACCACCTCGTACGTCTTCAACGATTCGGACCACGCGGCGCGTCTCTTTGGCCTGAAGGAGTTCGGCAACATCTATACCCGCCTCATGAACCCCACCACAGACGTCTTCGAGAAGCGCATCGCTGCGCTGGAAGGCGGAGTGGCTGCACTCGCCGTGGCATCCGGACAAGCCGCCGAGACCCTTACCATCCAGACCCTGGCCAGCGCCGGCGAGGAGATCGTCTCCACCACGTCGCTCTACGGCGGCACCTACAACCTCTTCCACTACACACTGCCCCGCCAGGGAATCACTGTCCGCTTCGTCGATGCCGACGACTTCGCCGGCCTGCGCGCAGCCATCAACCCCAAGACTCGCGCCCTCTACACCGAGACGCTGGGCAATCCCAAGCTCGATGTCGTCGATATCGAAAAGCTCGCCGCCATCGCCCACGAAAATGGCCTCCCGCTGATCGTCGATAACACCTCCGCCACGCCCGCCCTGGTGCGGCCCATCGAGTGGGGCGCGGACATCGTCATCAACTCCGCAACCAAGTTCATCGGTGGCCACGGCACCACTCTCGGCGGCGTCATCGTCGATGCAGGCAAGTTCGACTGGAAGGCCTCCGGCCGCTTCCGCGAGTTCGTCGAACCCGACCCCTCGTACCACGGCCTCTCCTACACCGACGCCTTCGGACCGCTGGCCTTCATCCTCAAGGCACGCGTGCAGGGCCTGCGCGATACCGGCGCGGCTCTCTCTCCGCTCAGCGCCTTCCTCCTGCTGCAGGGCGTGGAAACACTCCATCTGCGCATGGAGCGCCACTCGCAGAACGCCCTCGCCGTCGCCAAACATCTTGAGTCGCACCCTGGAGTCGACTGGGTCAACTATCCCGGCCTTGCCTCCAGCAAGTACTTTGCGCGTGCGCAAAAATACTTGCCAGACGGCAAGGGTGCTCTCATCACCTTCGGTATCAAGGGTGGCTCCAGCGGCAGCGCATTCGAGGCCGGCAAAAAGCTCATCAACTCCGTGAAACTCTTCTCCCACCTGGCCAACATCGGCGACGCCAAATCGCTCGTCATTCATCCTGCCTCCACCACCCACGCACAACTCACCGTGGCGGAGCAGGCCGAGACTGGCGTCACTCCTGAACTCGTCCGCCTCTCCGTCGGCATCGAGGACATCCGCGATCTCCTCGCCGATCTCGACCAGGCAATCCTCGCCGCCAACGGGGCCGCTGCGGGCTGAAGGCCCGCTATATCCTAGCCTGGGGCATCGCCCCAGGTCACGCACCACAAATCGCCTGCGGGCTGAAGGCTCGCGCTATAGGGACACTCAATCATTCCCGCACCATCACGCTAGAATCAACCGAGACCCAATGACCGAAGAAGATCCAATCCCAATACCAACGCCGTCCTTCGAGGGGGACTTCGTCATCGACGAAGTTCTCTCCCTCGAGAGCGGCGAACTCCTCGTCAACCCCACGTTGCACTACGCCATCTACGGCCAACTCAACGCAGCGCGAGACAACGCCGTCCTCGTCTGTCACGCCTTATCCGGAAACGCGCTGGTAGGCACCTGGTGGCCGCAACTCTTCCTCCCCGGAGACCTCGGCCTGCTCGATCTCACCCGCGACTGCGTCATCGGCATCAACATCTTCGGCTCCTGTTACGGTTCCACCGGCCCCGGCTCCATCGACCCCGCCACCGGCAAGCTCTACGGCCCCACCTTCCCCCTCATCAGCATCCGCGACATCGTCAACGCCCAGGTCAAGCTCATCGACCGCCTCGGCATCCCTCGCCTCAAGCTCGCCATCGGAGCATCCATCGGCGGCATGCAGGTCCTCGAGTGGGCCATCCTATACCCCGATCGCGTCGCCCGCGTCGTTGCCATCGGCGTCGCGCCACTGGGTGCCATGGGTCTCGGCCTCAACCACCTGCAGCGTCAGGCCATCATGCTCGATCCTGCCTGGCAGGGCGGCTTCTACCAGCCCGGCCACGGTCCCAAGGGAGGACTTGCCCTCGCCCGCGCGCTCGGCATGGTCAGCTATAAATCGGTTCCGCTGCTGGAAGAGCGCTTCGCCCGCAAGCCCAACCGCTACGGCAACGAGAACCCCTTCATCTCCGCCTCCGCCGGGCAGAACGGCCGCTTCGACGTGGCCGGCTACCTCGACTACCAGGGTCAGAGCTTCATCTCCCGCTTCGACCCCAACTCCTACATCTCCATCACCCGCACCATGGACATCTTCGATCCCGTCCGTGCCCACGAGACGCCTTACGTCGCCTACGCGCGCATCGCCGCGCACCTCACACTGGTCGGCATCTCCACCGACTGGCTCTTCCCGCCTGAAGACGTCCGCTCGCTGGCCGCCATCATCCGCGCCGCGGGCGCACGCTGCGACTACCGCGAGATGGCCTCCAACCACGGCCACGACGCCTTCCTCGCCGAACCGGACACCCTCGTCCGCATCCTCACCCCCGTCTTCGAGTAGACCAGCTTGCGCCACAAACTCGGGTGCCCCATCCAAGCTTCGCTTGGGTGGGAGAAGGTCGTCATTCTGAGCGAAGCTCAGAATCTCCGTCGTTGTCTTTGTTCCGCCGGGTGCCCCATCCTTGGCAGTTCCATCGCCAAGGGTGGGTTATCGTTTGCGGTAGCAAACGACCGTCTTCCTCGACAAACCACAATTCATCATCTCGACCGCAGTGGAGGAACCCCGCATTTGTTTTGGTTCTTGTTTGTTTTACGCTTGTCATTCTGAGCACAGCGAAGAGTCCCCGCATTTGCCTTCGCTCGTTCTTACACCTGAGATAGGTCCGGGCTTCAGCCCGGACATTACCGTGCGAACGACGAAGCGGGCTTTAGCCCCCGGGACATTTGTT
>CAWERM010000111.1:0-5093 GCA_963810995.1 uncultured Acidobacteriaceae bacterium
GTTATGTTGTGTAACTCGTTCAGTTAGTGCTCACTGCTGAGCGCCTTCCCGTCTGTATCTATAGATTATAACCGAACTTGAGTTGTGGCGGAAGGACAAGCAATGAAAGGTTTTTCCCAGATACGCATGTTTGTAACAGCGTGTTTCCTACTGACTTCGGGATCGTGGATGCAGGCCCAGACGAGCGGTAATACCGCCGATGCATCAGTGGCCCCCGCAGAGCCCGCGGAGGGCATTTGCGATGATTGTTAGTGTGGCAAGTGTAGATCTCCAACACGGATGTGAATGACTGACGGTTCGCAGCAGGTTGCTTACCCTTTTTGGCTTTGATATGGGAGCGTGTTTTGTGCAGCGATTGAATGCAATGAGACAGTTTGTAGTGGTCGTCTTGGGTGCGGCAATACTGATTGGCACCGGTGTATTTTGCGTGACAGATTTGGCCCAAACGGCTGAGCCGGCGGCAATTCAAGCTCCGGCAAGTGCTGCACCGCAGCTTCCACCGTCAGCTCCAGTTGCGACGACGCCAGTCGGTCCATCTGCACAGGCACCCGATGCTACTGGAGTTGCCCCAGATGTGCCGCAGGGTGGAAACATCAAGGGCACGGTAACGGCCAGCGGAGTTCCCCTGCCCGGCGTCGGGATCACTGCTACGAACTCGGTGACCGGCAAGAAGTACGCGACCACGACAGAAATCGATGGCACCTTCCATCTGGCTGTGCCGACCAACGCTCGCTACGTCGTCTCCACCGACCTAACCGGATTCGCCCCCGTGACCCAGGAGACGGTGGTGAGCGACACCGACCAGAACGGCGGACTCGTGATACAGACAATCGCGTTCAAGATGGATCTCGCCTCACGTATCACTCCAGCGCCGGTGCAAGCGGCTCCAGCGAATGCCGCTACGACTGCCGTTGCGGCCACGGGTCAACCCGCTGCAGGCGCAGGTAAAACCGTGGCACCCGTGGGTCAAACCACTACAGCTGCGGGCGGAGCCGCGTCTGGCGCGGTTCAAAGGGTGGGTCGTGGCACACAGGCGTTGACCATGCAGAACAGTGCGGGCCAGGACCTGACCGACGCTTCTGTCAGCACGCAGAATACGGACTCGCTGCTGCCATCCCTGGCTAGTTCGGCGACCGATAGTTCATCGGCAATGGCGAATGAATCCATCGCGGTAACCGGAGTTCAGGGTCAAATCAATGGACTCGCCACCTTCAGCCAGGATGATCTGCAGAACCGCATTGGCGACATGCAACGCAATGGCTTCAACAACGGCGACATCGCCAGCACGCTCAGCGGAGTGATGCAGACCGGTGCCTTCCCTGCCGGCCCAGGCGGCCCCGGCGGAGGAGGACCCGGTGATGGTGGGCCCGGCGGCGGTGGATTTGGCGGTGGGCCAGGCGGCGGTGGCGGATTCGGCGGAGGTGGTGGTGGCGGCGGCGGATTCGGTGGTGGCGGCGGTCGTGGCGGATTTGGCGGAGGTGGTGGTGGATTCGCTGGAGGCGGTGGACGAGGTGGAGGCTTCGGGGGCTTCCGCGGACAGAACCCCAATGCATGGCACGGTACCGTCACCTATACCGGATCGGACAGCGATCTCAATGCAACACAACGTATCTACACTGGAACGTCGCTCGCTAAACCAACCTCGGACCGTAACACGCTGACTGTCAGCGTCACCGGCACACCCTACATCACTGGCTGGATAGCCCCCAACCCAAAGCAATTCGTCTTCCTCAGCGTCTCGGAGACACGTAACACAACGCCCTCAAGTTCCCTGGACATTGTGCCCCTGCCGGCACAACGGCTTGGCGACCTCACCAATAATCCTCTATTTCAAGCCCAACCATTGACCAACACAGTCTACGATCCAGCGACAGGGAAGCCTTATGGCAATTCCAACTGCGATCCGGACTTGTATGCAATCGATCCGAGTCCTACGGCGTGTATTCCTGAGAATGAGTTATTCCCCAAAGGGTCTGGGGTTCCCTCTGCGGCACAGGCCCTGCTGCACTTCTACCCACAGCCCAATATCCCTTCGAGCACTCAGTATCAGAACTATGAGACCAATTTCCCCGGAAGCTCGCACTCCTCGCAGATTTCGGGCCGCTACAACCGCAGCTTTGGCGCGGCGCCGGCGCGCGGTGGCCGTGGCGGAGGAGGCGGACGTGGTGGCGGCGGCGGACGTGGAGGCGGTGGGGGGAACCGCAATGCACCGCCTGTCCTGCGTCAGAGCATCGCAGAGAACTTCACCTACTCGCATCAAGCCAGTGCAAACTCCAGCTTTTCGCCTCTACTGGGTGGTACCTCGTTGACCAACGGGTACAATTTCGCCACTTCCTACACCGTGGGCTACGGACGCATCAACAGCTCCGCCTCGCTCACCTGGAACCGTTCGCGCAGCAAAGCCTTCAACTTGTTCACCAATAACCCCAATGGCATCGGGAATCCGGCGATCAGTGGAATTCCAAATATTGACCCAGCTCTTAACATTCCAGCCCCCAACATCTACGTCGGCAACTCGACCATTAATACTAACCCCTTCTACTACGGCGTCCCGTCCATCAACATATCTACAAATGCGGGGGGGGTCACCGGGCTGGGTGATTCGACCCCCAGCGACAGAATCAACCAGACCATCAGCTTCACCGACTATGTAAGTTGGATCCACAAGAAGCACAACTTCCGCGCCGGTCTAGACTTCCATCGCATTCACGCCGACTCTATCGGAGGCACCAACGTGTTGGGTTCCTTCTCCTTCACCGGCGTTGTTACGCAGTATCCGAATTTGGCGACCTGCACAACGAATAGCGATCCGACGAACCCTAACTGCGCCGCCGGCGGTTCCTCCTTCGCCGACTTCCTGATCGGTCAGCCGCAATCGACCTCCATCACCGCGGGCCTGAACAAAATCTATCTGCGCGGCAACTCCTATGACTGGTACGTGCAGGACGACTATCGCGTCAAGAATGGTTTCACCCTCGCCTACGGCCTGCGCTGGGAGTACTTCTCTCCTTACTCGGAGAAGTACAATCGGCTGGTCAATTTGAACCTGACTGGCAGCGGTTCCGGTCTACAGATCAACAACGTCTGTGGCACAGCACCGCCGCCCGGATCGCGGGCCGGCGTATGCGGCGCATACGCATTCTCTCCCAGCGATCTGCTCCATCCGGATAAAAGCATGTACTCGCCCCGCGTGGCCATTGCATGGACGCCAAAGTTCAAGTGGACCAAGCAGATGGTGGTTCGTTCGGGTTACGGCATCAACTACAATACTGGCGCGTACTCCAGCTTCGCATCCAGTATGTCGTTCCAGCAGCCATTCGCCATCACCCAGAACAATCAGCTGAACACTACCGGCAGCCCCACCACCTGCACTACTGCGAATATGTCGTGGAATACGCAGTATCAGAACACAACTGGTTTCAACTGCTCCACACAGACCACGCAGAGCAATTTCGGCGTCAATCCTAACTACCGCCTCGGAATGGTGCAGGTCTACAACCTCGGCATTCAGCGCACCCTGCCCCAGGGCACCGTGCTCAACATCGACTACACTGGTGCCTATGCCGTCCGTCAGGACGTTTTGCGCGTGCCCAACCGCAACGCGACTGGCATTCTGAACTCTTCCTCGGGGGTTTTCCGTTACGAGGATTCGCTCGGCTTCCAGCGCTCCAACGCACTCGCGGTCAATCTGCGTGAGCGCATGCACAAAGGCGTCTCGTTGCAGGGCACCTACACCTTTTCACATTCCATCGACGACGCCTCTACGGTTGGCGGCGGCGGTACGGGAGGCTCCGTCGCGCAGAACGATCTGGACCAACGCGCCGAGGAGAGCAACTCCAGCTTCGACCGCCGTCACTCAGTCAGCGGCAACTTCGTCATCGAACCGCCCTTCGGCCCCAACCGCGCCTTCCTCAACAAGGGCGGCTTCTTCTCCAAGGTCCTCGATGGCTACTCCATCTCCGGTAACTTCACCTTCGCCACGGGCGCATACGCCTCGCCAACATTCAGCAATTTGCCCATTGAGACCTCGGTGGGCGGAAATTACCTGCGACCGAACCGAGACTTTACCCAGCCAATCAAGGGTGCGCGCACGCGCCTCTCCTGGTTCAACACCAATGCATTTGCACGCTTTGCAGCTCACGCCATTGAAACAGGGACCCAACTGTCTGGCGACTGGCGCTTACGGTACAGCCTCGCGTAACTCCATTCAGTTGCCTGGGACCGTCTCTTTCAGCGGTTCCCTCTCGCGCACTATCACCTTCGGCGGTACGCGCAGCTTCGAGGCGCGCATCAATGCAAACAATGCGTTGAATACAGTGCATTATTCCGGCGTCAACACGGTAATCAATGCGAGTCAGAACAGTTCGGGGCAGAGCCCCTTTGGTCAGGTCACCGGCGCCATCGGCCCAAGGTCGTTCACCTACTCGGCATACTACCGGTTCTAGGGTCAGTTGTAAGTTGCATGTTATACGTTCGAGTTATCAATTACTGGTTCTAGGTACATCAGGTACGGCAGTGGAGGAGACAGCGATGAGACGAGCAATTGCAGCGGTTTTGGCGGCAGGTATGGTGTTTTCACCGGCGGGAGTGCCGTTGACTGCCGGTGCTCAGCAACCGGTCTCGAACATGAAGACCGCGGTGCTCGTCGCCAATGTCAACCGTGTACTGACCAATGTCGTGGTGCGCGATAAGAAGACCGGCGAACTCATCAAGGGCCTCCAGGCGACGGACTTTACCATCGAAGAAGACAAAAAGCCGCAGCATATCACTACCTTCGACTATCAGAATGTCGATCAGGCAGTCACACTCGCAGAAGCGACCACCGTCTCCGGTTCCACGTCCACCCTGATCACGGCACCCGAGAAGAAGACCGTAGCCGACTTGGTGAACAACGATTTCGCAGCCAAACCGGATGAGTTGAAGGACCACCGCCTGATCGTCATGTTCTTCGACCTCAGCAGCATGCAGCCGGAGGACGTGACGCGCGCGGTGGATGCAGCCAAGGATTACATCACGAACCACATGGCCCCGGCAGACCTGGCCGCCTCGGTCAGCCTGGTCTCCAGCCTCAGCATGGACCAGGACTTTACCAA
>CAWERM010000112.1:0-11995 GCA_963810995.1 uncultured Acidobacteriaceae bacterium
TGCTTTAGCCGCTGAGGTCATAATTCCACTCCGCTGGGTGTCCCGTCCATTCAGGCCCGCAACCAGCGGCCTACTTATGCAGCGGAATATTCTCCGGATGTCCCGGCTGGTCCAGCATCTGGAATCCGCTGGCCGGCCCCAGCGCCGGGTCAGTCCACTCACGCATCGCCCATACAACCTTCTTTGCCGGATTCACCTCGATCAGTTGCGCTGTGGTCGGCCACTGCGCGGGGTCCTTCACGTCGTTCGGCACCCAGTTAGAGAAGACTGTGTCGCCATTGGCCAGCCGCGCCACATCCTGGATGCAGCCGATCTTGTATCCCGCATCCGCCAGTTCCGAGCGGTCGAGCCGCCACACAACCTCGCCCTTCTTGTTCACCTCCACGATGCCTTCCTTGGCGTTGCCCGTAATCAGCGTGTTCCCGTTGGCCAGACGCACCGCCGACCACGGGCTGGGGGTCACATAGTTCCACACCACCCCGCCCTCGTTGTTGTATTCCGTTACCCGATTGTCGTCCATGTGGGCCACCAGGATCGTCCCCGTCGCCGTCATGCGCGCGCGACGCAACTGCGGGTGTGGCTGCGTCGGGTCGCCCGCCTTGATGTCCACCTCACTCTCCACCACGTTGGTCTTGGTGTTGATCAACAGCATCCGGATGGGATCGCCGTTCTCGGCCACAAACACATGGTCCAGTCCAATGGCCTGGATGGAGTGCAACTCCATTCCAGTACGCGCTTCCAGGTGCCAGACGACTTTCTTGTCCGGGGTAACGATCGAGGCCCCGCGTCTGCTGGAGAAGACCACGTTGCCGTTGGCCAGCAGAGTGCAATCGCCCAACTCCTCAAAGTCCTTTTTGCCGTCAAATACATAGTCGTACGGGATGGAGTAGGACCACGCCGGCTTGCCATCGCGGACGATCCAGATTGTCTGCTGCGGATTTACAAAGTTCCACTCCCCGCAGTACAGAAACGGATGCTGCGCCAGCCCGTTGCCCGGTAACACAGCCGGTGAGTTTGCCACCGTAGGCGCGGCAGCAGGTATGGCAGGCGTTACGTTCTGAGCAGCAGCTCCCAGCCCAAGGCTCATCATCATTCCAACCACAAGTACGCGACCCAAAGACATATCGTTCTCCCAGTTTCACGCCTCCGCCAAAGCTTCCTGCGCAAGCACCAGCGATTGTACTGCATCCTTCCGACGCAACTCACTAACAACTGAGAACTGTTTTCCCGTATTCTGGACGTGACCATGATCGACCCTATCCGCATCGGCTCACGCGGCTCCCAACTCGCGCTCTGGCAGGCCAACCACATCGCCGACGCCTTGCGCGTAGCAGGACACACTGTCGAGATCGAGATCATCCGTACGACAGGCGACCGTCTGCAGCAGCCGGACACCGACAGCCCCGCCGTCGAACTCGACTCCATGGCTCCGCCCGCCGATAGCAAGGGAATCTTCATCAAGGAGATTGAGGAGGCGCTCGCGGATGGTCGCATCGACCTCGCCGTCCACTCGCTCAAGGACCTGCCCACCGCGATCGATCCGCGCTTTATCCTCGCCGCCATTCCACTGCGCGCCGACCCGCGCGACGCCTACGTCTGCCCGCGCCAGAAAGCCTTGCACACCCTGCCCACCGGCGCCCTCGTCGGCACCACCAGCCCGCGCCGTCGCGCCCAGCTCCTTGCCCTGCGCCCCGACCTCCGCTTCGTCGAACTGCGCGGCAACATCGACACACGCCTGCGCAAGTTGGGCGAAGGAGCGTGCAACGCGCTAGTGCTCGCCGCTGCCGGCCTCGACCGCCTCGGCCGCACGGAGTGGCTCCATCAGCGCTTCACCATCGATGAAATGTGCCCCGCCCCAGGCCAGGGAGCGCTCGCGCTGGAGACCCGCGCGCCGGAGTATGCCGTCTTTGCCGATCCCGCCCACGATAACCTCATCCGCAGCGCCGTGGCCACGCTCGACCACCCCGCGACCCGTTTCTCGGTCGAGGCCGAACGTACCGTGCTCGACGCCCTCGGCGGCGGTTGCCAGCTCCCTATCGGCGTCCACTGCTCCCCCATCCACGATGTCGCAGACCCCATCCCCAACCCCGGCACACCCATCGCATGGAAGATCCAGGCGCAGGTCGTCGCGCCCGACGGCGAGCGCATGATCTGCTTCTCCAGCCGAAGTTCCAGCCGGCGATCTCCGCCGGCACACTCGGCCTGCATGTCGCCGAAGACCTCAAATCCCGCGGCGCACTCGACCTGCTCGAGCAACAGGCCTGACCGCTCATAGTTCATGGCCAGTTCCGAAGTCAAGACTCCTTCGTCGATGAACTCCACAAAAGCCATGTCCGTCTCAGTCCATGGCTATGACATAACTGGAACAAAGGTCGCCTAAAAAATGACTGCTAATTAGGCCGCAGAAACTTGGAGAAATACCTCGTGGAACATTCCCCAGACTGCTAGACAGATTGTGCGCCTAGAGGAGACCGGCCGCCTCAGCAAGCTGGAGCGTGGTGGGTTACTCTTAGCAACACAGACCCATCAGCTGCATAATCCAAATATTGCAAGTCTGTCCGGTCGATGCCCGAAAGAGAGTAAAACTCATAGAACTCGGTCATGATTCAGGGGCGCTACTTGGTGTAAAAAACTAGGCAGCATGATTCAGATTGGTCGCATGGGGGCCCAGTTTGCGCCCTGATCGAGTACTGCTCAGCCAATTACTGCACCGGATCGCCGTTGGTTCGTATAACTGGCGGCCACAGTCTCGCTATAAGCAACACTAGCATTTTAATCCTCTGAGTGCTACCATTCTGGCCACGCACACCGCGCCAGGATAGATACTCGTAACCGCCCAGGTACATCCTCACTCACGTTTGCCACCTGGCCCATGCGCCATGTTGTTGACCGACTCGGAATGCGTCGAGTCACTCGCCAGCCCAAATATCCGAGAGTGCCCTACACCGAAGTACGCCCAATACGAGCCAAAACGGCCACCACGATCAGAACGATCGTCCATACGCTCGGTCTTCTTCGCCGCAGCCGATGCACGCAGCAGGACAGAAACTCGTACTCGACTCAAGACGCAACACCGCACTTCGCGCAAAAACCGGCCACTTCTGCGATTCTCCTTGAATTACTTCCGGCCATCCGCGTAGACGCACGCTGATATTCGTCGCGCCGGAGCGCACTGAGAGTACTCGAGATTTTCAAAGTTCGGAGTCAACGGAAATGTGCCGCGATGGTCAGATTGGATTGCTCGTTCTACGCTGCACCGCTCTTGTGGCGAACGTCTGCCCCGCGCACCCAAAAGATCACGTCCTCCGCGATGTTGGTCGCGTGGTCGCCCACCCGCTCCAGGTTGCGCGCAATAATCAGTGCATTCAGGCTCTGCGGCGTCAGCTCCGGTTTCTCCTTGATCAGGGTGCTCAGGACCGCAAACGCCGCGTCGTTCATCTCGTCCACCTGGTCGTCCAGCTTCAGCACCGATTGCGCCATCTCCGCATCCGCCTCGATAAACGCCTGCAGCGCCTTGCGCACCATCGCCGAGGCCAACGACGCCAGCTTGGGAATGTCCACCGGTAGATCGATATTGGCAAACGCTCCCATCTCGCGCACCCGCACTGCGATGTTCACCGCCTGGTCGCCCACCCGCTCCAGGTCCGCGTTGATGCGAATCACCGACAGAATGAAACGCAGGTCGATCGCCATCGGCTGTTCCATCGCCAGCAGATCCAGCGCCAACTGGTCGATCTCACGCTCCAGCCGGTTGATCCCAGGCTCCGCCCGGAACACCAGCTCGCAGATCGTGAGGTCGCGCATGCGGTAGGCTTCGATGGAGCGCTGGATCGCCTGCTCTGACATGCCCGCCATCATCAGCAGCCGTTCCTTTAGATCGTCGAGGTTTTGCTGGAACTTAATGCGCGTCGTCATCAGCCAAACCTTCCCGTGATGTAGTCCTCGGTACGCTTGTCAGATGGTGTGGTAAATATCTTGTCCGTCGAGTTGAACTCCACCATCTTGCCGTTCAGGAAGAAACCCGTATTCTCCGCAACGCGCGCCGCCTGCTGCATATTATGGGTCACTATCACAATCGTATACTGGCTCTTCAACTGGAAGATAAGGTCTTCGATCTTCGAGGTCGATACCGGATCCAGTGCCGAGGCAGGCTCATCCATCAGCAGCACCTCAGGGTCCACCGCCAGTGCTCGCGCAATGCACATCCTCTGCTGCTGCCCACCCGACAGGCTCGCTCCCGACTTCTTCTTCAGCTCGTCCTTCACCTCTTCCCACAGCGCCGCCGCCTTCAGGCTGCGCTCCACTGTCTCGTCCAAGATGGCCTTGTTGCGAAACCCGTTTAACTTCAGCCCGCTGGCCACATTGTCGTAGATCGACATGGTTGGAAATGGGTTCGGCCGCTGAAATACCATCCCCACCCTTCGCCGAATGTCCACCGGCGAGGCATCTTTGTAGATGTCCACCTCGCCCATCTTCACCACGCCCGTCGCGCGCGCAATCGGATTGGTCTCGTGCATACGGTTCAGGCAGCGCACAAACGTGCTCTTGCCGCAGCCCGACGGCCCAATCAGCGCCGTCGCATGGTTGGCGGGAATGTTCAGGTTGATGTCCTGTAGCGTGTGCGTCGTCCCATACCACGCGTTCAGGTGCTCCACATTGATGCCGACTCCCACTTAGCTTGCCCCTTTCAGCGCGCCGCGACCCGCGTAGATGCGAACCAGCGTCACAGAAACCATAATCATCAGAATCAGCACCAGCGCCCCGGCCCATGCCAGCCGGTGCCACTCATCGTACGGAGAGATGGCGTACACATAGATCTGCAACGGCAGCGCCGCGATCGGCTCATTCAGCTTGAAGCTCCAGAACTGGTTGCCAAATGCGGTAAACAGCAGCGGGGCCGTCTCGCCCGCCACGCGCGCAAACGCCAGCATACATCCCGTAATAATTCCCGGCGACGCCGTACGCAGGCTCACCGACAACACAGTTCGCCACTTCGGCACGCCCAGCCCCAGCGCAGCCTCGCGGATCGCGTGCGGCACCGTCATCAGCATCTCTTCGGTGGTGCGCGTAATCGTCGGCACCATCATGATGGCCAGAGCAACCCCACCCGAGAACGCCGAAAAGTGCATCTGCTGCATCACGATCAGCGAGTAGGCTGCAATCCCCATCACAATCGACGGAATCCCGTTCAGCACGTCCGCGGTGAAGCGTACTGCCATCGCCAGCAGCTTACCCTGCCCATACTCGGCCAGATACACGCCCGCAGCAATGCCCACCGGTATCCCCATCGAACTGGCCAGCGCCAGCACAATCGCCGAGCCCACCATGGAGTTGGCCATGCCCCCGCCCGTCTCACCCACCGGCGCGGGAATATGGGTGAAGAAGTCCAGATTCAGTGAGCTCGCACCCTTGTAGATCAGGTACGCAAGGATCGCCACCAGCGGCACAATCACGAGCACCGTACTCAGGATCGCAAGCCCCGTGACCAGATGGTTCACCGCATAGCGCCACGCGGAATTCAGCCTCAGGCTCCTGCTCTGATAGTTCGTCGGCGGACGCAATGGGCCGTTGTCCCCGCCGGGTGTCGCAATCGGAAGTGGGTTTGAGTTCATCTCAGTTCACCCTTGCCGGTGCGCCGCGCGTCACCGCCCACACCAGAGCGCGTGCAATCGCATTCACTACAATCGTCACCAGAAACAGCGCCAACCCAATCTCGATCAGAGAGCTAAGGTACAGGTCCCCGGTAGCTTCCGTAAACTCATTGGCAATCACGCTGGCCAGCGTATATCCCGGCGCAAACAGGCTCTTCGAAATCACGGGATGGTTGCCGATCACCATGGTCACGGCCATGGTCTCGCCCAGTGCGCGTCCCAGTCCCAGAATTACTGCGCCCACAATTCCGATGCGCGCGTTCCTCAGCACTCCGGTGCGGATCATCTCCCAGCGCGTCGCACCCAGCGCCAGCACCGCCTCGCGCTGCGAGGTCGGAACAGCCTGCATAATGTCGCGCGTGATCGAAGAGATGATGGGCAGGATCATGATCGCCAGGATAATGCTGGCCGTCAGCAACCCCACGCCGAAGTTGTATCCTCCGAAGAACCCCGTCCATCCCAGGTACTTGAGCAGCCACGGCCCAAGTTGGTCGCGCATGATCGGCACCAGCACAAACACCGCCCACAGTCCATATACCACGCTGGGAATCGCTGCCAGCAGCTCAGTCAGAAACGAGATCGGCGCCCGCAGCCGTGCCGGACAAAGCTCCGAGAGAAAGATCGCGACGCCCAGAGCCAGCGGCACCGCCATCGCCAGTGCCAGAAACGACGTGGCCAGTGTTCCGAAGATAAACGGTAGCGCGCCAAAGTCCCCTGACACCGGGTCCCACGCCGAGCGCAGGAAGAAGCCGAACCCAAACTGCGCTAGACTCAACTTTGACCGGACAATCAAAATCGTCAGGATAAACAGCACAATCGCAAAGATGCTCAACGCGCAGACCAGCATCAGCGCCGCAAACGACTTGTCCGCAAGCCCGCCATTGCTGCATGTGTTCAGATACTGCCGGATCGGCGAGGGAGGCCCCTCTGCGGCAACCGGCTCCGCGGACGTCACAAAGTTGACAATCGCAGGAGCATGAAGCGGCGCCTCCGTCTGCGTCATAGGCGCAGTCGGCGGGATCGAAGTCTCCGGCTCTCTCTCAAGGGACATGGACGATGGAGTCACAATATATCTTTAAACATTCAGCCGTCATTCTGAGCAATTAATAGTGGTAATTTGAGTAATTAATCGTCGTCATTCTGAGCGCAGCTCAGAATCTCAGTATTTCGTACTTGCCTATATCTCTATAGGTCACACCAACCCGAAGAATCATGCCGCGCGAGCGCAATCCAATGCGTCCGCGCGGCACTCACAGTCTACTTGATGGTCGCAATCGTCTTCTTTTCCATCGCTTGCACCTGCGCCGGAAGCGGGGCATAGTCCATGCTCGATGCCTCGCTCTCGCCATGCGCAAGCATCCAGGTCAGGAAGTCCTTCATCGCCGCGCCCTTCGCGGGATCGGCGAACTTCAAAGGGATCAGCAGGTAGGTAAAGCTGGAGATCGGGTAGGAGGCCGCTCCCGGTGCGTTGGTGATTGAAATCCGATAGTCCGCCGGCATAGTCTTGGCCGAGGCCGCCGCCGCCGCCGTCACGCCCTCCGGTGAGCCCTTCAGGAACTTGCCCGCCGCATTCTTCACCGCGCCATAGTCCATCTTGTTCTGTAGCGCATAGATCAGCTCCACATAACCGAACGAGTTGGGCGACTGCTTCACCATCCCAGCCACTCCCTCATTGCCCTTCGCGCCAACGCCCGCCGGCCACTTTACCGACGTGTCGCTACCAACCTTGCTCTTCCAGTCCGAGCTCACCTTCGACAGAAAGTCGGTAAAGATGAACGTCGTGCCGCTGCCATCCGAGCGATATACCGGCAGAATCTCAGTGCTCGGCAGACTCACACCTGGATTGTCCTTCACAATCTTGGAATCGTTCCACTTGGTGATCGTGCCCAGATAGATGCCTGCAATCACTTCGCCGGAGAAGTTCAGGTCCTTGGTCACGCCAGGAATGTTGTATACCGGGACAACCGCGCCCAGCACTGTCGGGAGATGCATCACCTTGATCTTCGCCGAGGCCAGTTGGTCGTCTTTCATGGGCATGTCGCTGGCGCCGAAATCAACCGTGCCCTCGGTCGTCTGCTTGATGCCGCCGCCAGACCCGATCGACTGGTAGTTAATCTTCACATTCGGATGCAGCGCGTTGTACTCCGTAAACCACTTGTTATAGATCGGGTAGGGGAATGTGGCCCCTGCCGCCGTAATGTTCTGGGCGCTTGCACCCACCGCAACCATCGCCAACAAACCTGCTGCCACAAATTTCAATTTCACTGATCGTTCCCCCTCGAAGTTGGCGCGTCCTGCCATCCCCGCTCCGCTGCACAGGCTCAGACGCATCCTAGGTACTGCCAACCAGTGTCATACCCGATTGTTACGGAGTGATTACATCGCAATAAAAGACTGAAAAACCTGCGGTCAACTCATGGCCCATAGCCATAGTTGAACTGCAAAAACGCTCTCGCCGAACGCGCGCATCCGCTCCACCACATCCTGCCCGGCTCATCGACGGTTGTGCTCCAACCGCTTCCTCATTCCGACACAGGCGATGCCTTGGGCAGCCTCACCAGGAAGTTGCTCCCAGCACCCAGTTCGCTCACCGCGCGGATCGTCCCTCCCTGCATCTCCACCATATGGCGGGCGATGGCCAGCCCCAGCCCCGTCCCGCCAGACTCCCGCGAGCGCGCCTTGTCCACTCGGTAGAACCGCTCAAAGATGCGCGTCAGATGTTCCGATGCAATCCCCGGCCCAAAGTCCCGCACGCTAAACTCCACAGATCCCACCCTATTCAATCCCAACCTATCCGCCCCCGTCCCATCCCCATCCAGCGGCCACACCTCACGCGCGCTCACCACCACCCGGCTCCGCGCTGCCTCCTTTGCCTGCCCGTATTTGATCCCGTTCTCGATCAGGTTGCCCAGTACCTGCACCATGGAGTCCGTGTCCACGAACACCTCCGCCCCGGTCGTCTCGCCGATCTCCAACTCCGCCTCGGCATCCTGCACCATGCCGCGCATCGCAGCCACCGCATCGTGTACCAGCACATCCGCGCGCACCGATTTGGGATGCAGCACGGCCTCCCGCGACTCCACCCGCGCCATGGTCAGCAGGTCCTCGGTCAGCCGGCTCATGCGCGCGGCATTCTTCAGAATGGTCCCCAGAAACTCCCGCGCCGCCTGGCTCAACGATTCTTCATGGTCCAATAGCGTCTCGACATATCCGCTGATCGAAGTCAGCGGCGTCCTCAACTCGTGCGACACGTTGGCCACAAAGTCCCGTTGCGTCCGTTCCACCTCTTCGATGCGAGTGATGTCATGCAGCACCGCCACCGCTCCGCCCGCCGGCATGGGCGACGCGTTCACCTCAAAGATGCGTCCCGGCATCAGCGACGTCGTCCTGCGCTCGCAGACCAAACGCTCCTCCAGCGCCGCTCGGACGCACGCCAGCACCTCCGGGTCGCGCACCGTCTGTACCAACGCATGGCCCACCCGCACCGAACTTGCCACGGCCGGTCCCGGCATCATCCGCTGCATTGCCTGGTTCGCCCACTGGATACGTCCCGCCGCGTCCACTGCCACCACCGCGTCCTGCATGGAGTCCAGCAGCGCCTCCAACTCATGCCTGCTCTCCGATACAATCGTCAACGCGCCCAGCGTCTTGGTCGCGGCCCTCGCAATCGCGCCCGCCAGACCATCGAAGTCGCTAAACCGCTGTAACTCGAGCCCGTCAAGGGCCGGGATCCGATCGGGAATCTTCTCAGCCAGTGTCTGTAGCGGAAACAGCGATCTGCGCACAAACTGCGCCATCCCAAAGGCCATCACCGCCAACAACGCTAGCACCCCGGCCAGCCCCAAGATCGCCATTTCAGCCCCTAGCCAGTGCGCAGTCAGTATCGCAACCACGATCGCCATAGGCAGCAACGCGAGCGCCATCCGCAGAAAACACGCCAGGAACAGACTTCGCCTCATGCTGCCGCGCCCCCGTATCTAACTATGCCTGCGCAGCCTTTGGGATCTCGAACCGGTAACCCGCTCCGCGCATGGTCTTAAGATAACGCGGCGCCTCAGCATCTTCCTCAATCTTCTCGCGAATCCGGCGCACATACACATCCACCGAGCGCGGAGTCACAAATCGCGCGTCGCCCCACACCGCGTCCAGCAGTTGGTCGCGGCTGAACACCCGACCCGGATGCCGCGCCAGGTAATCCAGCAGGCGAAACTCTGTCGCCGTCGTCGTCACCAGCTCTCCGTGGATGCGCAACTGCATTGCATGAGCATCAATCTCCACCGCCTCGAACTTCACCATGGAGGGTGCCGTCGGCCGCTCGAAGCGCCGCAGCACCGCCTT
Organism: uncultured Acidobacteriaceae bacterium; assembly: GCA_963810995.1. Lineage (GTDB taxonomy): Bacteria > Acidobacteriota > Terriglobia > Terriglobales > Acidobacteriaceae > Edaphobacter. The sequence continues at coordinate 9,990 of CAWERM010000112.1, forward strand.
CACCCGCGCCACCAGCTCGCGTGTCCCAAAGGGCTTTGTGATGTAGTCGTCCGCGCCCAGCTCCAGCCCCATCACACGGTCATTTTCCGCTGCGCGCGCGGTCAGAAAGATGATCGGAACCGTGCTCAGTGCGGTGTTCTTCCGCAGTCTCCGGCACAGGTCCAGCCCATCCCCGCCGGGAACCATGATGTCCAGTAGAAACAACGCAGGCGGCTCCCGTTCAGCGTCTGCCACAATCTGCCCTAACGCCGTATACGGCCGCACCGTGTAGCCCGCCGCCTCCAGGTGAAATTGGACCAGCCGCAGGATGTCCGTATCGTCTTCCAGCACAAACACCGTCTGACTCAATGTGCTATCCCTCGCTCCTTCTGCTTCTATTTGCTATCCTGTCCGCCGCCGTCCAAACCCTGCGGCACAGCCCAACTCAGCATAGACCACGCCATTGCTTTTTTTTGCAAACATACTGTAAATCGTTCGCAATACTCCACCCCAACCAGCCTCCGCAGATCGTCATTCCGCCCCCATCCAACAATCTCACCCTTGTTCCCAAGGTATACTGACGATAGCGGTTACACAGTATTTACCTTCGGTGCATGATGTTTCAGCGGTTTTAATTCCCTGCACAACCTTGACCAGGCCGCAGCACTAGTAAGCCGCATCGGATATTCGCAGGATACAGGGAGTCGCACATTGGACAATCCATCGCCACTGATCCTGTGCGTGGACGACGAAGCAGTCGGTCTGCGTGTCCGTCAGATTCTTCTGGAGCGCGCCGGCTACAAGGTACTCACCGCCATCGACGGCGCCTCAGGCCTCGAACTCTTCACCGCCCATCCCGTCGATGTCGTCGTCCTCGACTACGCCATGCCCGGAATGCATGGCGGCCAAGTCGCCCAGAAGATGCGGCAAACCAAGCCCTCAGTCCCCATCCTCCTGCTCTCCGCCTACCTCGATCTCCCCGCAGAGGTCACCGCGCTAGCTGACGTCTACATGACCAAAGGCGAGGGCGCGCCTGCCCTGCTCGACAAGCTGGGCAACCTGGTCCCTACTACCCCGCATCAAAAGCGCTAGCCGGAACAATCAAAGTGTAAGAATAGAGTGGCATTAAAGGACGAGAAGGTCTTGGAGTTCATTCTCTTCAAACGAACTATGCGGCAGGTCCTGCTCCTGCCCATTGTCGCCTGCCTTGTGCTCGCCGGCATTCTCGTCTGGCAAATCCTCGGGGCCAACGTCACCGTCGGCCTCATCGAGCAGTCCGACCGGCGGATCGCCCTCGCTACCTTGATCGAAAAGCTTGTTGTCGATGAAGAGACTGGCTTGCGCGGCTATCAGACCACCTCGGATCCACGCTTCCTACAGCCCTATTACGACGCCGAAGCGCCCATGCAGCAGGCAATCGCTGAGTTGAAGTCCATTACCAGGCCAGATCAGCAGCAGGTACTTAACCAGTTCGTCGAAGATCACCAGACATGGCATCAGGGATTCGCCGAGACTCTCATCCCCACCATCGCCGCCGGCGGTCACACCAACAACGTCGATCTCAATCTGCAGGGCGTGGTCCAAATGAACGCCATGCGTGACAGCCTCAAATCCATCATGTCCGCCGCTGAGCAGAGCCGTAATAACCGCATCGCCCTATGGCGGCAGCAGACCCGTCATCTGCTCTTTCTCCTCATCGGCATGGCGCTGGCCATCGGCCTGCTAATCGGGCTCTTCACCCGCGTTCGCCTCAAGTCAGCCTACGATTCCTTCCAGCACCAACTCGACCTCCAGCGTAAACGTACCCAGGAACTCTTCGAGTCCGAACAGCACCTGCGTACTACCCTCGCCTCCATCGGCGATGGGGTCATCGTTTGCGACGCCGAAGGCCGCGTCCAGATGATGAACCTAGTCGCCCAGGACCTCACCGGATGGACCGAGTCCGAGGCGCAAAACCGCCCCTTAGGTGAAATATTCCACATCGTCAACGAGATCACCCGCCAACCTGTCGAAAATCCCTTGGTCAA
>CAWERM010000113.1:0-11668 GCA_963810995.1 uncultured Acidobacteriaceae bacterium
GATGGCGACTCCGCCGAGGAGCAGAGGAATGAAGGAGAAGTCGTGGCCGCCGAACTCGGCGACAGCGCGGAGGATGTTAACGGCTTCGTTGGTGACTTCGGGGCCGATGCCGTCGCCGGCGAGGATGGCTATCTTGAGACGCATTCAACTAACTCCTAAGAACAAGGGCAAAGTCTTAACACGGATCAATGCGGATAGAAGCACGGATCAAGAACAGACTTGGTACGAACAAGCAACGGCAGACCAATCAAAAACAAAAACGGCGAAATGCGTGGATTCTTCCTCTTCACTACATTCAGAGTCAGAATGACAACTGCAAATTTCATGCGAGAGCGGAGACTTTGGGTTCGGGTTTGAGCAGGCGGATGAGGTCCTGGTCGTAGATGGTTTTCTTACGGTCGGCGAGTTCGGTGAAGCGGCCGTAGACGGCATCGAGTTCGGCGTGGCTGAGATTGTGGCCGAGCTCGATGAGGCGATGCTCGAGAGCGCGGCGTCCAGAGTGCTTGCCGAGGACGAGCGAGTTGGAGGGGACACCGACGGATTCCGGAGTCATGATCTCGTAGGTGAGGGGGTTGGCGATGACGCCGTGCTGGTGGATTCCGGCGGCGTGGGCGAAGGCATTGGCCCCGACGATAGCCTTGTTGGGCGCGGCGCCGAAGCTGATGCAGGTGGCGAGCATCTGGCTGGTGGGATAGAGCTGCTTCATCACGATATTGTTGCGGTAGGGCATCTTGTCGTGGCGGGTGACGAGGATGGCGGCGAGCTCTTCCAGGGAGGCGTTGCCGGCGCGCTCGCCGATGCCGTTGACGGCGCACTCGACCTGGCGGACGCCGGCCTGGATGGCTGCGATGGAGTTGGCGACGGCGAGGCCAAGGTCGTCATGGCAGTGCGCGGAGAGGACGATGTTTTCAATTCCGGGGACGCGGGCTTGAATATTCCGGAACATGCCTGAGTAGTCCTGCGGGAGACAGTAGCCGACGGTGTCGGGAAGGTTGAGGGTGTTAGCTCCGGCCTGGATGGCGACCTCGCAGACTTTGACAAGGAAATCGGGATCGGTGCGGGTGGCATCTTCGGGGGAAAACTCGACGTCGTCGCAGTAGGTGCGGGCGAGGGCGACCATGGCGGCGATCTGATCGAGCGCCTGCTCGCGCGTGATATTGAGCTTGGCGGCGAGGTGCAGGTCGGAGGTGGAGAGGAATGTGTGGATGCGCGGGCGTGCGGCGGGCTCGACGGAGCGCGCGGCGGCCTCGATGTCTTCGCGCTTGGCGCGGGCGAGGGAGGCGATGATGGGACCGCGCGACCTCGCGCGCGATGTTGCGGATGGATTCGGAGTCACCCTCGGAGGCGATGGCGAAGCCCGCTTCAAGGATGTCAACGCCGAGAGCTGCGATCTGGTGGGCCATGCGCAGCTTTTCAGGGCCGTACATGACGCATCCGGGCGACTGCTCGCCGTCGCGCAGAGTGGTGTCGAAGAAGAAGATGCGGTCTGGTTGGGGCGGAACTGCGCTGGGGATCGAAGGAGATTGCTGGGGGATCGTCGGGACATTCACGGACATAGGTTCGACCTCGGCTCCTTGTCTAACAGAATAAACCATGCTTATAGTGATTCGTGCAGGTATTATTATTTCTAATTGAATTATTCATAGATTCACGAGGATTGCACGGAGAGATAGGCGATGGACCTGTTCCAGTTGGAGACATTTCTTGCGGTGAGCGAAGAGCGCAGTTTTTCGCGGGCCGCAACCCGGCTGCATCGCACTCAGCCGGCGGTGAGTCAGGCGATTGCCAAGCTGGAGGCGGAGCTGGGTGAAGTTCTGTTGGAGCGGTCGTCGCGCGATGGAACACTGACCGATGCGGGCGAGGTGTTGCGCGATTACGCGCGCAAGCTGCTGAACCTGCGGACTGAATCCATGGGAGCCCTGGCGGAGTTGCGGGAGCTGCATCGCGGACGGCTGAACCTGGCGGCGAACGAGTACACCAGCCTGGTACTGCTGCCTTTGCTGGACGAATTCCGGCGGAGGAACCCGCGGATCAAGATTACGGTGCAGCGGGCGTTGGCCAGCCGCATTGCGGACGATGTTCTGGTGCATACGGTGGAGATCGGGGTGCTGAGCTTCCGGCCGGACGATGCGGCGATCCGGTCGGTGGTGGTGTATCGCGATGAACTGGACCTGGTGATGAGTCCGAAGCATCCTCTGGCCGGGGCGGGCGAGGTATCGATCCGACAACTTGGGGCACAGAATTTTATTGCGCACAATATCTCCTCTCCGCAGCGGCAGAAGGTGATCGAGGCGTTTCAGCGGCACAAGACGCCATTGCGCATGGGGGTGGAGCTGCCGTCTCTGGAGGCGATCAAGCGGTTTGTGGAGATGGGCAACGGAGTGGCGCTGGTGCCGGGGTTGACGGTGCGGACGGAGCTGGCCAGCGGCGCGCTGGTAAAGGTGCGGGTTAAGGAGCTGCAACTGGAGCGCAAGTTGCGGTTGGTGTGTAGGAAGCAGGCGAATCTGTCTCACGTTGCGGTGGCGTTCTTGAAGGTGGTGGAGGGTTACGCGGCGGCGCATGGCGATCCCTATTGCTATCAGCCGGAACGGGCGGGTTGAAGGGCGGTTTAGCGGCATCGGCAGGAACCTATTCAAAAAAGATGTGAAAATCTCAAACAAATCTGGCAAGTTGTGCGTCTGTAAGGTTAGACTTGTCCGCCGGAGAAAATATGCCGGTATCGACACGGGAGAGCAACCAATGAATATGAAGATGTTACGTAGGACTGCCATGCGCGCGGGCGCAGTGGCACTGTGTAGCGCCGCGCTATGCGCTGTGCCGATGATGGCTCAGGGCGGCGGCGGCGGTGGTCGCGGCATGATGACGCCGGACGCTCAGGTCGCAGCACTGGATACAGCTGTGACGTTGACGGCCGATCAGAAGACCGCTGCGTTGAAGATCTATACCGACGGCGCAGCGAAGATCACTGCATTACGAGGCGCGACTCCTCCGGATCCTGACATGCGCACGAAGATGACTGCGATCCGCACGGATGAGAATACTGCGATTCGGGCACTGTTGACTGACGCTCAGAAGACGAAGTTCGACGCTATGCCTCAGGGCCGTGGCGGACGTGGCGGCGGCGGCGGCGGTGGAATGGGCGGTGGCGGCGGAGCACCTGCACCTCCCCAATAATTGAGGAGCAAGGCTTTTGACAGTGAGGCTGGGGAGTCACATGACTCTCTGGCCTTACTTTTGTCTTGGTAGACCGAGTAGGAGTATGCTTGGGCCGTCCCCGAAACGGGGAAAATATGTAACAACATTATGGAGGAAGTGCCAATGAAGATGAAGATGTTAGGTAGAACTGCCATGCGCGCGGGCGCAGTGGCACTGCGTGGCGCCGCGCTATGCGCTGTGCCGATGATGGCGCAGGGCGGCGGCGGACGCGGCATGACACCCGAGGCGCGCGTGGCCGCAATCGACACGGCTGTTACATTGACGGCCGATCAGAAGACGAAGATCACGGCGCTCTTAACCGACGACCAGAAGAAGATGGCCGATCTTCGCGCATCGGGCGAAGACATGTCGACCTTGATGCCGAAGATCCAGGCGATGCGCACGGATGAGAATGCAAAGATCAAGGCGTTGCTGACAGATGAGCAGAAGCCGAAGTTCGATGCATGGGTTGCCGCGCAGCCGACCTACGGCGGCGGACGACGCGGCGGTGGAGCAGCACCCGGCGGCGGAGCACCGCCTGCACCTCCACAATAATTACTGACTAAGACAAGGCAGAAAGGCCGGGGAGCCATTCGACTCTCCGGCCTTTCTGCGTGGCGCGTCGCCCACGGACGGTGGACAATGGGTACAATGATGGGAGTGACCGTGACCGTGTTCGTCGCGATGCGAGGTGCATCGCCTTCGAGTTCCGGGGCGGGGTTGCGAAGGAACAAGAAGGGGTTGAACGAAGAATGAAGAAGACGATTTTGTTGGGCGTGCTGATGCTATCGGCCGCTGCAGGGGTTGCCCAGGAGAGCCGGCAAGATGTGAGCTTCAGCGGCACCGGGTTGTTCGGGCCCACGATCCATGGGCCAGCGAGCGTAGTAACGAATTCAACTGCCTCGCTGGGACTTCTGACCAGTTATCGATTCATGCTGACCCCGCACAGCGCGTTGGAGCTGAACTATAGCTTTACGCAAAACGATCAGAAGTACTGCATTGGCGGTGATTGCACACCAGGCGCGCCTGTTCTATATGTCAATGGCAAGCTGGTGGGCAATCCCTACAGCTACAGGATTCATTCACGGGTGCAGGAGATCACGGGCGCTTACGTCTTTAGCATGACCTTCAAACGGTATAACCCCTTTCTGGAAGCCGGAGTGGGCTCCTTGATCTTTACTCCGGTTCTGGACAATCAGACGACCATTTTGGGCACCAAGGGGACGAAGGGGATCGCGGGCCTGATGGGAGGCGGATTGGCGTACGAACTGAGTCCGAGCTTCGATATACGAGCCGAGTATCGGGCCTTTGTGGTGAAGACGCCTGCGTTTGGCGAGACAGGCCCCACGGGAAATCTGACCACCAATCGCTATGAGATTCTTTCCATGCCCACGATCGGCGTGGCGTATCACTTTTAGAGCGAAGGTTAATCCTGATACTGCTTCGCATCCCTTCCCTGGAGATGCGGGGCAGTTTTTATTTGACGGTGGGTGGAGGCGTGGAGGGCTGCTGGTTGTTGGTTGCAGGTTGGGGGCAACCCTGGTCTGAGAAGTGAGAGCAGGGGCACCCAAATCCCACTCATGCCGCAAAGAGCGCGGCATGAACGGGGCACCCAAATCACAGGTCTGAGAAGCGAGAGCTGGGGCACACGCGACGGCGTCGAGGGTGGGGAGGACAGTTGCTGGTTGCTGGTTGCCGGTTGCAGGTTGGGGGACGGGCGCAGGGTTGGGATCGGACTTGGGGTACAAGAGGTCGTTGAGCATCTCAGCGAAGTGGTTGTGGCGTGCTTCTTCCGCGTCTTTGGGGGCGGTGAGTTCGGCGATGGGGGCGATGGGACCGAGGTCGGAGTCGAGGATGATGTCTTCGACCGAGGGGTTTGCGTCCACCGTGTCCGAGGCGCAATCGGAGCTGGTTTGGCGGCTGCTGGATTGACTGGAGGCGCGGCTGGCGGGTGCCGGGCGGGGCTCGCGGGGGAGATTGGAGCTGACGATCTGCAGGCCGTAGAGAAGGCGTCCGGCGCGCTTGGGGTCGATCTGATTGGTTGCGATGAGGGAGAGGACTTGGGCGAGGGCGAACTGGACTCCGTGGCGGTCGTCTAGGTCGGGCATATCGAAGTCGTAGCAGGAGGGATGGACTCCACGGAAGCGCGGGCCTGGGCGTCGGGTGGTGTGGTGGTAGTAGCAGAACTGTTCGCCGCGCAGGGCGGGGGAGCCGCAGCGGCGGCCCGAGGTGTGGACGTGGCGGCAGAGATAGCGCTTGATGGTGGTTTCCGTGAGATCGGCGATTGCGGCTGGTTCGGTCATGGATGCCTCCAATGGAGTGGGGGTGTACCCCCCCCCCATAAAATGCATAAAGTATTCAAAGGGTGATGGTTAAAGTCTGGACTGAAGTCTGTACTAAGTCTGGACTTGGATGCGGCGGTTGAGAGATTTAAAGCAAAGGCCCGGCCCCCAGCCATGAGCAAAAACGCGCATGAATGGGACACACCGGGCTTTGAATCTTGATAACTACCTTAATTTTACGCCGTGGAGGGAAACTAGTATGCCAACTATTTTGATGTTTTAAGTTGTTTTTATGGAGTTAGTTAGGGGAAATTTGGGGGTTCGAGGGGGTTGACAAGAGACAAGAGGCAGGGGGCAGGGGGCAGGGGGCAGGACAGGGCAAGGACAACGACGGAGATTCTGACTCTTCGATTCAGAATGACGAGCAGGAACAGACAAAGGCAAGGAGGACGAGCCCGGGGCTAAAGCCCGTTGAATCTATGGGGCTTATTCAGGGGGCTAAATTGGGATGCTGAAAAAGTCGATACCGCGCAGAAGAGCGGACCTCAGGGGCTGAAGCCCTATTCATTTTGCGACGTTAGCGACACGGCTGAAGCCGTGCCCTTAATGAAACAGTGCGAGCAAGTTCGCTCGTTGGGGATCTCACACTGTCGCAAAAGCACGAAAGGATGGGGAACCCGCTAGAACGACAGGTGGGAGAGATGCGGGGAGGAGTTAGTTGTAGCGGTTTTTTCCGGAGAAGTGGTAGGCGATGGCGACGGAGAGGATCTGGGGGGTGAGGGCTTCGTTGGGGAAGCCGTACCAGCTTTGCAGTTCGTAATCCGCGCGGAGGCGGAGGTGGGGACCTAACTCGTAGTCGACGCCGAGGGCGCCGGCGTAGAGGTTATAGGAGAGGTCGGTCTGGCCAAAGGGATAGTTGAAGTCGCCGCGCCCGATCATAACTTTGATGTAGGGGACGAGGGGGCCGTAGGTGCGGAAGTATCGTCCGCCGACCTCATAGGTACGCTGATAGGACTGGTTGCTGTTGGTGCTGGAGACTTGATGGAAGAGCGCTTCAAGGCCGAAGTGGGAGTGGCGGTTGAAGTCGACGTAGGCGGTGACGCCCTGGAAGGACTGCGTGCCGTAGTCGGGCTTGGCGGTGGAGAATCCGACGCCGATCTGGAGGTCGCCGGCGCGCGAAGCAGTTGAAGTGGCCTGGGCGTGGAGGATGGAGGCCCCGCCGAGCAGCAACGCCAGCGCCAGTCTTGCGATCACGAGGGCGCACCGAGGAAGCGGGCATAGGTTGGCGGATTCAACGGAGGCGAAGAACTTGTGGTATCCGGTATGGATGGGGGAGGACATAAGCCCTGCCAGTTCCCCTTGGAGTGAGCTGAGGGGCTGCATCAGAATGCGGGATCATTCTACAGGCGCACGGGGAGCTAGTGGAAGCGATAGGCGAAGCCGGAGGAGATGACGATGGGATTGATGGTGCGCGGGACGAAGTTGGGCCATCTCTGGATTTCGATATTGAGGAAGCGCAACATGATGCGCCTGGATTTGGCGTAGTCGACGCCTCCACCGACGGAGTAGGCGGAGCCTGGACCTCCGTTGAGTCCGACGTTGTCCTGCCACTCCTGGATGTCGAGATCGTGGAAGCCGAAGAGGCCCTTGGCGTAGATATTGTAGCGGCCCAAGGGGTAGGTGATTCTGGGGCCGACGAGATAGGTGAGCTCACCTCGGTCGAGCGAGGTGATGAGACAGATGCAATGAAAGTCGCCTTCCAGGCTGAGGTGATCGTTGAGCGCGTAGTCTGTGTAGCCGGAGACGCCGAGGATGAACTGACGCGAGTATTGTGGATCACCGATGTTGGGCTGAACCCAGAAATCAGGTCTGGCATAGGTCACAGTAAAACCGACCTGAAACCTGCCCTCGGCGGTAGCGACCGGCAGCGCCTGCGCACTCGCGCTGGAGGCGAATGAGAGCAGACAAGCTAAGGGGCCGATGATCCTGAAGGTCTTCAGCATTCCATCTCCTGGAAAAGTGGTGCAAAGAGCTTGACCTTAGAACGGTGGTCCGGATTGTGCGAATAAGCGGCTGGAGAGGACCGTCTGGTCCACAATCCGGAGAAGGAGGGTTATTGGGATGGCGCAGTTGCCGGCGCGGCCGAGGGCGTTGCCGGTTGGGCTGCGGGTGTAGCCGTGCCGTTGGGCGGGGTCGCGATGGCTGGCGGCTGAGAGCCGTCCGCAGGCGGGGCGGGGGGAGGAGCAGCCTGGGACGGGGAGGACCCGAAGTAGGAGAGCTTCATGAAGACCGGAGTGACCTCGAAGGGCATTTTGTCGCGGTCGCTGAGGAGGGGCTCGTATGTGGTGTTCATCTGGACGAGCTGATCGGTCCAGGGATCGTGGCGCAGGAAGTTGTCCAGCGGCATCGCGGCCTGCTGCTTGAGGTCCTGCATATTGAGTTTGATGCCCTTGGGGAGCATGGCTTCCATCCAGAAAGTGTTATCGACATCGCTGCGGATGAGGGCGTCGCCGATGATGGGCTGATTGAGTGCGGGCAGGGCCTTGATTCTCTGCTGGAGTTGTTGCAGATAGAGGCCGAAGTACTTTTGCCCGTCGGCGAGATCCTTGACGCTGAGGAGTTGCATCGCCTTTCTGGCGGCTTCTGTATTGTCCGCGGCGGTATGGTGCATGGGGATGCGTTCGAAGACCGAGGCCGAGGGGAAGAGCAGGCGGTCGTTGAAGGCATACTTGGTATCGAGGCGATGTCCGAGGATGACATGGGCTACCTGGAATGCCAGGAGAGCATTGAGATTGCCTATCTGCTGGGCGCCGTCGGAAGTGGGAACGCTGGTGGTGTCGATGAGTCCCTTGGAGAGGATGATGGTGTTGCCGACGGAAAGTGACTCGAGGGGTTCGGTGAGCAGGGTGCGCACACGGATGGGCCGGGTGGTTTGGATGTTGTTGTAGACGAGGATATTGTTGGCGAGGGCGGCGAGTGTTTTGTCGAACTCGCTGGGAGCATCGAGCAGGCCGGCCTGATAGAGGCGCTCGATGACATTGTCCTCTGCCTGCTGCACCCACTCACGTTGCGCGGCGAGGGGGCTGTAATCGGCTGCATCGTTGGAGACATCGGTGGCCCCGGCTACGCTGAGCGAGGTGTTTTCCGCGTTGGAGTCAGGAACCTTGAGGGCGTAGCCCCAAATGTAGTTGATGGCTTTGAATTTGAGGGTGCTGCTGGAGCTTTTGGGGTCGCTCTCCTCGACATAGAAGGAGGTGGGGAGCCACAGGTTGGGCTGCACGTTGGTGCGCCAACTGTCGAAGTGGTAGAACTCCTTCATGCTGAGGATGGAGCCGGCGAAGTCTCCGTTGAAGCGGATGACGTTGGCGCCATTGGTCTCGATCCAGATGCGCCCGAAGAAGCGGCCAAAGTCCTTTCTGGGACTGGTGGGCGAGACATCGAAGACGGCGGTGGGCACGTTGCCGAGGAAGTCGTTACGGACGAAGGTAAAGGTGTAGTGCTGGCGATCGAAGCTATTGGAGTCCATGAGGACCATCTGGACGAAACCGGACTCATGGAAGGTGAGACGAAGGCTATTGGAGATGCCGGTGAGCGCGGTGAGGGAGTTTTTGAAGTTGATGAGGTGACTTTTTTTGGTACCGAAGTTTCCTTTGTTGTTTTTGTATTCGTCATCGTTGATGACCCTGCTGAAGTCGACACGCGCCAGGAAGTGCTGGTCGGTCTCCGGCACCTGATAGAGGACGGGATCGGGCTTCATGTTCTGGATATACGTCTCGACCAGGGGAGCGCGGTCCTTGACGACCTTGATGACCTCTTTCTCGCGCAGGATAGCCCTGTCGATCAAGGCATTCTGCGCAGGGGTGGGCTTAAGGCCGGTTGTGTTGTCGTAGGTAGGCTTCTTCTTTCCGAAGAGGGGGATCCCCTCCGCAGCCAAGGCAGGAATCGTTGTTGCGAGAAGAAGCACCAACGTGGCACCGGCGATGGATTTTGAACGAAGAATCATGATTGCGGCTCCCTGGGGCGACCTAACGGTCTCCGTCTTGAACAGTTCAGCGTGTCGGTAAAGCAGGTACGGGTGAAACGAATGAAGCAAAAGCAAGATAACACAAGAGCAGCAGCGAATGGTTGACGAACGGCCCAGCTATCCAGCGAGTTGAAAGGCCACATAGACGACCCCATCCCAAGAGATCGGCTGACCGGCGGCATCGGTTGCAGGCTCAAATTTTGTGGCCATGATGGCGCGCTTGGCTGAGTCCGCGAGGCCATGACCAAGATCGTTGACGACACTGAGTACCGTGACCGCACCATTGGGAGCGACACGGATACGGAGGGTGATGGTGCCTTCGATGTGCAACTGACGGGCTTCTTCGGTGTACTCCGGCTTGGGTTTGTAGATGACCTTGGGTTCGGTACGCTGGAGGGGAGTGACGGCCACGACTGCCTTGGGCATGGAGGGCTGCGCGACTTGTCCGAGGTTGACCTGACTGGCGACCTGGCCGGTACCCGTACCGCCGGGGACGCCGTGGGGAATGCCATTGACGGCAACCAGACCATTGCCATGGAGAGAGCCGCCGGCACTTCCATTGCCGAGATTGACCTTGGTGGCTGAGGGGCCGTTACCGCTGCCGGCGGCGCCGGCGAGGCCCCGGCCGAGATTGACATCGGCTACGGCTGGGCCATGGAGTGCGAGAGCATTGGCGTTGCCCAAGTTGACGGCTGTGGGATGCAGGTCGTGGTTGACCAAGGAGGCTGGTTTGGCGGCGAGGTTAACCGCGACCGGGGCGGCAACGGGAACGACCTTAAGCGGGGCCGGGGGAGTGATGACGGGCTTGGGGGCGTCCATCTTGATCTCGGGCGGCTTGGGAATATCGATTGGCTTCTCGACCGCGATTTTGGGAGCCAGCACTTCGATCTTAGGGCGCACTGGCGGCGGCTTGGGTGTTGGCGGAACGATGGTGGGCTTGATCGGCTCAAGCTTGGGGGCAGGCTGGAAGGTGAGTTCGGTGAGCAGAATTCGCTGCTGAATTGCCTTGCTGTTTGCGGCACTAATGACGATGAGGACGAAGAGGATTATCGCATTGACGACCACGGACAAGACAACGGTGGGTTTGTTCTGTCGACCGGCATCGAGAACGCCAAAGTGGGCAAACTGCATGCTCTGGGGCGGACCGAGTTTGTCTCCCTGAGGCGGCATTGGCATAGTCGTACTATCCTTCTATCAGTCGCTCAAGCAGAGAGCGAAGAACTAGTCTTAAGTATGACGCAATCCGAGACTCCGCGGATACAAATTGCGCAACCAGTGAACCATCCATCCACCGAGCGAATTCCGGAACAGGGAAAGAACCGCCGGGCAACGATGGATTGTGAAGGTCATTTTAGTGTTTTGGCAATCGATTTGGCTCGCCGACCTGACGCGGCCATGAATCAAGTTAGATGCGGGCAGCTCCTCCGTCATTGTTTATTAACCCGGAGTTCCTGAAAATCACTCTTTTTGAGTTCCGCTCCCTATACTTTGGTTGTATCTGTATAGAGGATGCAGGGAGATGCGATGAGGATTCTGATAACCGGCGGTGCAGGATATATCGGCGGAACGGTGGCAAGACTTTTGCTGGCGGGCGGCGATGAAGTGACGATTTATGACAATTTGTGCCACAGCAAGCGGAGCGCGGTGGCGGCGGGCGCGGAGTTTGTGGAGGGCGAGCTGGCCGACCGGCCGTTGCTGGAGAAGACGTTGAAGGCCGGACGATTCGACGGAGTGATGCACTTTGCGGCGCTGATTGAGGCGGGCGAGAGCATGCAGAAGCCGGAGATCTACTTCCGCAACAATACGGTGGGGACGCTGACGCTGCTGGAGGCGATGCTGGCGACGGGGCAGGAGCGGCTGGTGTTCAGCTCGACGGCGGCGTGCTACGGCGAGCCGGTGACGACGCCGATCCTGGAGGACGCGAAGCTCCAGCCGACCAACGCCTACGGCGAGAGCAAGCTGATGGTGGAGCAGATGCTGGGCTGGTTCAACCGCATCCACGGGCTGCGCTATGCCAGCCTGCGCTACTTCAACGTGGCCGGGGCGATGGAGGGATACGGCGAGGCGCATGAGCCGGAGTCGCACTTGATTCCGCTGGTGCTGGACGTGGCGCTGGGGCGGCGGAAGAGCATCAAGATTTTTGGCGAGGACTATCCGACGCGCGATG
>CAWERM010000114.1:0-5455 GCA_963810995.1 uncultured Acidobacteriaceae bacterium
GTACCTGATCGACCAGCTTGTCGCTGGCCTGCGCAACCTGCGCTCCTGCAATGTCCTCCTCGCCGCGTGTCTTGGCGATCTGCAGGATGGGCGCGGAGACGCTGCCCGTTGCTGTGTACGAGCCATGCGAGTGGTCGACGGTCTGGCCGATGTCGCCAAAGTCGCCGGAGAACTGCACGGTAGGGAGTTGATCTCCACGCGCCGCTTTCATCTGCGCCTGCGCGGCGGCTACCTGCTCATTCGCAGCGGCCAGGTCTTTGCGGTTCTTCAATGCCTGAATAAACGCTACTTCCGGATCCAGATTGTCCAGCGCGGTGTACGGCTCTGTGTCGCTCAGGCGAAAGGCCTGGTCCAGAGGCAGCCCGATGGCGCGCGCCAGCGACAGCTTGTCCTTGGCCAGCTGGTTGTTAGTGGAGATCAGTGCTTGCTGCTCGTTCTGGTAGTCCACCTGGGCGCGCAGAACGTCCAGCCGAGGGCTCACTCCGGCATCGTGCGAGGCCGTGGCCTGGTCCAGCGAAAGCTTGCTGGTGGCCAGCTCCGCGTTGACCGCAGTAATCCGCGCAGCGTCGGCGATGCACAGCAGATACGCGTTGCCCACCGTCAGCACCACCATCTCGCGCGCGTCGTCGGCGGTGAGTTTGGCTGCGGCAAAATTGTGCTTCGCGGCAATGTAGTTCTCCAGGGCAGGAACATTCACCAGGCTCTGCGTTAGATAGGCGCGAAAGTCCTCCACCTGGAACGGCCCGATGATGGGGTTCAGTCCGGGGAACTTCAGACCGAAGGCGGCCAGGTCGATCTGCTCCACCTCGATGGAGGCGTTGCCGGTTGCGGTGGGTAGCAGATTCTGCAACTGCTCCATCTGCTGTCCGTGCGCGTTCTGCTGCGCGGTGGCCTGTAGAATCAGTCCGAGATTCTGGCGCAGGCCGCGCGCGATGGCATCGTCCAGCGACAGGTCGATCACCGCGTCCGTCGCCTTGCCTTCCACCAGCGACCCGCCAAAACTGCCCTGCGTGGGTGCGGCCAGGTTCACTCCGCCCGGCGCGGCAAGCTGCTGTAGTGCTCCCTCCGTTGCCCGGGCATCCGTGGAAGATGTGGCCCCGGTGCCGCCTCCTTGTGCGTAACCGGCGGTAGCCAGCAGCAGCAGGGAAGTGAGGCCGCCGGCCGTAAGGGCCCTCCGGGCAGGCGACACTGCATTGTGTTGCATCATTCCTTCTATGTTACCCGGACTTCAGGCGTAACTGAAATATGAACCTGTTCTGAGCGCAACCCACCATTTTCAGAATCAAAAAAAAGAGAACCATGCACCTTTTTCCGCGAAGCGGATACACTTTGGATGCATAAGGAGGGGAGCGCACAATGCTTCTTGGAATCGACGTAGGGACGGGGGGAACGCGGGCCGTGCTGGTAGACCGCGCGGGACGCGTGGTGGCATCGGCAGCCAGCGAGCATGCACCCATCCGCTCCGAGCAGATCGGCTGGGCGGAGCAGCAGCCCGAAGATTGGTGGCGCGCCGCACGAGAAGCCATCGCCGGAGCGATTGCCAGCGCAGAACTGGATGGTGCGGAGATTCATGCCGTCGCCTTAACTGGCCAGATGCACGGCTGCGTGATGCTCGATGCCGCGGGCGAGGTCCTGCGTCCCGCGCTGATCTGGTGCGATCAGCGCACCCAGCCAGAGTGCGACTGGCTCAACAGCACTATCGGTCCTGCCCGACTCATCGAACTGACCTGCAACCCCGCGCTGCCTAACTTCACTCTGACCAAGCTGCTCTGGGTGCGCACTCATCAGCCGCAGCTATTCGCGCACATCGCGCACGTGCTCTGCCCCAAGGATTACATCCGCTTCCGTCTCACCGGCGAGTTCGCCATCGACATGCAGGAGGCCAGCGGCACCCTCCTGCTCGACGTGACGCATCGCCGCTGGTCTGCCGAGGTCGCCGAGGCCGCAGGCATTCCGTTGAGCTGGCTTCCCAGCTTTTTGAAGGCCCCGAAATATGCGCGCGCATCAGCGAAACGGGCTCCGCCGCAACCGGCCTGGCCGTGGGAACTCCGGTGGTCGCGGGCGCGGGTGATCAGGGCGCGGGCGCGGTAGGCATGGGAATCGTCGCGCCTGGTTCCGTCTCCGCAACCATCGGGACCAGCGGCGTCGTCTTCGCCGCTACCGACCAGCCCACCATGGACCGCCTCGGCCGCCTGCACACCTTCTGCCACGCCGTGCCCGTATGTGGCATGTGATGGGCGTGACCAACGGCGCGGGCCTCTCCTTGCGCTGGCTGCGAGATACCTTCGCCCCCGGCGTTCCCTACGACGAACTAACAGCGGAAGCCGCAAATGTTCCAGCCGCCAGCGATGGAATGCTCTGGGCGCCGTATCTCTTCGGTGAGCGCACGCCGCATCTCGATCCTGAAGCGCGCGCCGCATTCGTCGGCATCACAGCCTCACACACCCGCGCCCACTTCGTCCGCGCCGTGCTGGAGGGCGTGGCCTTCAGCCTGCGCGATACTCTTTCCTTGTTCGCCGAACTTAAGATTCCCGTCGCCCAGATCCGGCTGGGCGGAGGCGGAGCGCGCGGCCCGCTCTGGCGCCAGATTCAGGCCGACGTTTACGGCCAACCCGTGGAGTTGCTTGCAGCGGAGGAGGGCGGCGCTTTTGGAGCGGCGCTGCTGGCGGGCGTTGGCGTGGGCGCGTGGCCCAGCGTGCAGGCGGCCTGCGCCGAGACGGTCCACATCGCGGAGTCGATCAAGCCGAAAAACACCGCCGTAATGGACGCCTCATACACTCGCTTCCGGAGGGTTTATCCTGCATTGAGAGAGATTGGGAGGACGTAATGGCAGAGCGGGAGATTGGCGTTGGTGTGATTGGATTCGGTTTGGGCGGGCGCGTCTTTCATGCGCCGTTCGTAAGCGCGGTAAACGGCCTGCGCCTCAGCGCCATCCTGCAGCGCACGGGCGATGCGGCAGCCAAGGCTTATCCGGCAACCAGGATCGTTCGTTCGCTCGACGAACTGCTGGGCGATAAATCCATCGAGATGGTGGTCGTCTCCACGCCCAACGAGACCCACTTCACCATGGCGAAGCTGTGTCTCGAAGCCGGAAAACATGTCGTCATCGACAAGCCCTTCGCGGCCACCGGCGAAGAGGCTCTGGAGCTTGGCCAGCTAGCCAAGAGCAAGGGGCTGCTGGTTATTCCCTTCCACAACCGCCGCTGGGATGGCGACTTCCAGACCGTTCGCAAGCTGCTGCAGGAAGAGGCCGTCGGTCGTCTCGTCACATTTGAGTCGCACTTCGACCGCTTCCGCCCCATCCCCCGCGAGAACACATGGAAGGAGGCGGAGAATCCCGCCAACGGTATGCTCTTCGACCTCGGCCCGCATCTGGTGGACCAGGTGTTAGCACTATTCGGCCCTCCCGACGCCATCACCGCCAGCGTGCGCGCTGATCGCGACCAGACGGCCATCGAAGATGCCTTCGACATAACGCTGCACTATCCAGGCAAGAATGGAAAGGGCTTGCTTGCGCACTGCCGCACCAGCTATCTGGCCTGTGACAACGCGCCGCGCTTCCTGCTCCACGGCACCAAAGGCAGCTTTCGCAAGCATGGTCTCGATCCGCAGGAGCCCGCGTTGGTTGGCGGCGCAAAAGTCCCTGTGCAGGGCTCGCAGCAGGTCTGGCTGCAGGAGGACGAGTCGGCATGGGGCACGCTCACCGTCGCGCCTAATCCCGCCGATCCCGCAACCCTGGTCACGCATCAGGTCAAGACCGAGTTGGGCGACTATCGCGGCTTCTATGCCAACGTGCGCGACGCCATCCTCGGCGCGGCCCCGCTCGCTGTCACGTCTGAAGACGGCTACCGCGTCATCAAGCTACTGGAGCTGGCCCGCGAAAGCTCCGCGAAGGGTTGCACTCTTAAGGTGAAGTTTTAACGGCGCACCTGGTACTCATCTATTTTGTGTGTCGCCGCGCGAACCGCAGCACGCTCTGAATCAAGATCAACGCCAATCCAGCAAACAGCACTGGCCCAACCCACCGCGCTCCCGCAGCCACGCGCGACATCACCACCACACAGAGTATAAGCCATGCCGCAATCGCACCCGCAAAACTGCCGTCGTCAACGAACAGCCCGTATAGTTCACGCACAATCGACTTGATCCAGCGCATTATCCCTCCACCGTAGCCGGACGGGAGCGGCATAGCGGCACAAGGCACAGCGCGACGACGAGATAGGCCGCCATCATCCATAGGATCGCCAGGTCCGACCCAGCCCACACGGCCCCCATGCCCTCACCAACCCAGAACGTCCCGAAAGCGGACAGAAGCACTCCGACCATAAACTTGAGCGTGTTCTCCGGCACGCGCGCCAACGGACGGTGCAGCGCGAAACCCGCCGCGACCACAACCAGCAGCGCTGAGACCGCGCCCAGGCTGGCGGGCAGCAGCAATCCAGCTCCACCGGCGCCGAACGCAATCACCACGAAGACAACCTCCGTGCCCTCCAGCATTGTGATATTGAAGGCTGCGCTGAAGGCGAACTTGTCCAGGCTGTGCGTACCATTGGGAAGCTGAGCAATGCTGGCCTC
The DNA here is from genome assembly GCA_963810995.1 of uncultured Acidobacteriaceae bacterium. Lineage (GTDB taxonomy): Bacteria > Acidobacteriota > Terriglobia > Terriglobales > Acidobacteriaceae > Edaphobacter. The sequence goes on from CAWERM010000114.1 coordinate 4,576, forward strand.
CGCCTCGCGTATCGCCTCCGCACTCCGGACAAACGCCGCCTCTTCGTCGTGCATTGCAATCAGCCCGGACCAGCGCAGGATGGCCTTGCGCAGCCAGCGCATACCGAACAGCAGGATCATCGCGCCCACCACCAGTTGCACCATGTGAAATGGAATGCGCGTTAACCCGTGCAGCGGAATCCGCATCAACAGTGGGCCAATCGCGGCAACAATCCCTGCAAGAACAACGAACGCAGTCGCCGCTCCAGTCAGCGCGCTGCGCCATCCGCGCACACTGCCAACGGCCAATACCACCGTAAGTGCCTCGACGCACTCCACCAGCGAAGCCAGGAACGCCGCTACCAGCGTCGTCCCTATCCGTGTCGCTTCAAGATGTCCTAAGCCGAGGATCATTCCGCACCTGCCGTTTCCGGACTTGAAACTCCGGGCCAGGGCAGTCTTCAAATTACGATACGTAACGCATAGGATGCTTGTGACAGCGCTTAAGGCTGATACCGCGAAGCCATCCGCCGGCCACACAACCTGGAGACCATCTATATAACGCATGCCCACTTCGACCACTTCTACGGTCTGAGCATTCTGCTCGACCGTTTCCCGGGCGCTCGGGCGATAGCAACGCCCAAGACGGTGAAGGCCATGCAGATGTCTTTCACTCCCCCAGTGGAGCGGTTAGCGCGCCGTATGTTTCCTGGGCAAGTGCCCACTAAGTTGATTTCACCTGCGCCCTATGAGCACGACACGTTCACTCTCGAGGGCCACGAATTGCGCATCATCGAGCAGGGCCGCACCGATAGTCCTGATTCGACCTCTCTACACGTGCCATCGATCGGCCTGATCGTCGCTGGCGACGTTGTGTACAACCAATGCCGCATGTACGTCG
>CAWERM010000115.1:0-5791 GCA_963810995.1 uncultured Acidobacteriaceae bacterium
TAGTGGCAGGAGCGTCGCCGTTTGCCGCCCCATTCGCCCCGCCACCGCCACGCCCTCCGCGCCCCCCGCGTCCGCCGCCGCCACCGCCACCTTTGCTGCGGTTCGCCAGCATCGTCGCTGTCTCCAACGGTATGCTGTGCATATCGCAGTTCGAACGTCACATTGACGGTCATAATCTTCTTGGTCGCCAGGTCTTTAAATGTAATCGTTCCCGTCGCCGGATCGATGCCCGACCCAGGCACGATGCTCGTAACCAGCCCCGACAGGTTCAGGAACGAGCCGCTCATCACCTCTTCGGCCTGGATCGTAAGCCCGTCCGCGGACTTGTTGCCAAGCACCTGTAGCTGGTCCTTGGGTCGCACCTGCGCCAGTGTACCCGGCTTGGAGTCTTCATACTTCACCGAGCCATCTTCAAATCTGCGAAACTTGGTCGCGCTGGAGGTAAGGATGGTCAGCTTCTTGGATCCAGACTCTAGCGCTATGGTGCCTTTGACGGTATCCACAGAACTTACAATGCCGCCTGTCCCGCGCGCCTTCCAGTCGGCCTGCTGAGCGGCTTGCATCTGTGCAATCGCCGTTGACTTGATCAGGACGACACGCAGCGCGTTGAAGTTCGTCGCGCTCTGCCCAGCCTTGCCCGTCGCCAGCACCCGGTCGCCCAGCGCAATATCGGCGAACTGACCGGGCTTCCCCGTCTTTAGGTCCGTGCTGCCTACCGCAAGCTGTACCACCTGCGCCCCGCTGGGAACAGTGATCGTGACCGTCTGGCCGGCGTCTGTGGTCAGCGTAACCGTGTTACCGGAAACCGCTTTCACCGTGCCGAGCTGAGATACAGACGCCGCCGCGGGAGCCTGGGTCTGCGCTCGTGTCCCGGTGCACATACCCCCAACCATGGAAATCAGGACTCCAATGCTGACTGCAATCCTCAGTGAGATCGTGTTGTTTCTAATTGCCATCCGGTTCCTTAAGGGCACTTGCCTGCCAGGCAGGACCATGGAATCGCGCACACTTAATCCGTGTTCCAATGGCCTGCAAAGATTTCCCTACCTAAGGATACGACTCCGCATTGCAAAAGTTTCGTCGAATTGCAACATTCCCGCCTTGTTGCATATCTCTCCTCATCGATCATAAGGCGAAAATGGAGTACTCTTTGGGTTGATTCAGCGGTGCTTCAGTAAGATGCTGCTATGTGCCGATAGAAGAAATGTCCTTTTCCTGCAAAGGAAGCGATTCCATGAAGATGCATTCCACTTTGAAGATCGGAACCAAATGAAACCTGCCGAAGGCCGAAAGCGTGTCGTCCTCGAACACATCCAGCCGCAGCTCGACTGCGGTCGCACCCCGGCTCGTCGCTTCCTCGGCGACCGCGTAGTCGTCTCCGCCGCCATCTTCTGCGATGGCCATGACCACGTACTGGCGCGCCTCCTCTACAAGCACGACAGCGACTCCGGATGGCACTCTGCCCCCATGACCGCACTCGGCAACGATCTCTGGTCCGCCGCCTTCACCGTGGACAGGATCGGCCCTTGGAGCTTCACCATCCAGGCCTGGGTCGACCACTTCGATACCTGGTGTACCGACCTCAAAAAACGTCTCGCGGCCCAACCCGATCCCGCCAGTTCCGACCCGGAAAAACGAGACCTGCCGCCGCAGGATATCCCCCTCGCGCTCACCATCGGCGCAGTCCTCTTCGACCAGATCGCGGCCCGCGCCGAAGGCGCCGACGCAACCCAGCTAAAGTCCATTGCCGCATCGCTGCGCGCGCTGGCCGGCAACAAATCCGCCCTCTACCAGTACCCCCTCACTGTCCAGCAGGAAGAACTCGCAGCACGCTATCCCGACCTCAGCTTCGCCTCCACCACCGAGAAGGAGCTGCCACTCTGGGTCGACCGCGAACGCGCCCGCTTCTCCAGTTGGTATGAGTTGTTCCCACGCTCCACCTCCCCAGACCCAACGCGTCACGGCACGTTCGTCGACGTCGAGCTCCTTCTGCCCGAGATCGCCGCCATGGGCTTCGACATCCTCTACCTCCCGCCCATCCATCCCATCGGCCGCGCCTTCCGCAAAGGCCGTAACAACAGCATCACCCCCGGCCCCGACGACGTGGGCAGTCCCTGGGCCATCGGCTCGTCTGTAGGCGGACATAAGTCCATCCATCCCAAGCTTGGCAGCTTCGCCGAATTCGACCGCCTGCTTGCCGCCACGCACACCAATGGCATGGAACTGGCCCTCGACATCGCCTTCCAGTGCTCGCCTGACCACCCCTGGGTCGTCCAACACCCCGACTGGTTCCTGCATCGCCCCGACGGCACCATCCAGTACGCCGAGAATCCGCCCAAGAAGTATCAGGACATCTACCCGCTCAACTTCGAGTCCTCCGACTGGCGCGCCCTATGGGACGAGCTGCGCTCCGTCTTCCAGTTCTGGATCGACCGCGGAGTGCGCGTCTTCCGCGTCGACAATCCCCACACCAAGCCGCTCGACTTCTGGGAGTGGTGTATCGCGGAGCTGCGCCGCGACACCCCCGATGTCCTCTTCCTCTCCGAGGCCTTCACCCGTCCGCACGTCATGTATGCACTGGCCAAGCGCGGCTTCACCCAGTCCTATACCTACTTCACCTGGCGCAACGAGAAAAACGAGCTGCAGGAGTACTTCGAGGAGATCACCAAGCCCCCCGTCAGCGACTTCTTCACTCCCAACCTCTGGCCCAACACGCCCGACATCCTGCACGCCACGCTACAGACCGGAAACCGTGCCGCCTTCCAGCAGCGCCTCATCCTCGCCACCACTCTCGCCGCCAGCTATGGCATCTACGGCCCCGCCTTTGAACTGGGTGAACACGTCCCCATCCGCCCCGGTAGCGAAGAGTACCTGAACAGCGAGAAGTATCAGATTCGCCGCTGGGACCGCCGCGATCCCAACTCGCTCGCCCCGCTCATCACTCTGCTCAACCAGATTCGCCGCACCAACCCAGCACTACAGAGCGACCTCTCGCTCCACTTCCACCCCGTCGACAACCACCAGATCATCGCCTACTCCAAATCCGCCCCCGCCACGGATGAGGGTCCAGCCAACGTCATCCTCGTCGTGGTCAACCTCGACCCTCGCTACGAGCAGTCCGGCTGGGTCGATCTTGACCTCGGCAAGCTTGGCATCCGTCACGACCAGACCTTCGAAGTCGAAGACCTGCTCACCGGCAACCACTACATGTGGCACGACCGCAGCAACTTCGTCGCCATCCACCCCACCGCCACTGCCCACATCTTCCGCATCTCCCGCAAGCCCTAATCGACGCACGCAATCGTCAACGTTTGTCATTCTGAGCGCAGCGGAGGAATTTGCTTCACCGTAGCGGGACAAAACAACCAACGGCGGAGCTGCGTCTCTGCCGTGATACGTATAATTCTCCTGACATGAACGCCTCCATTTTGGTTGCAGTTATTGGAGCTATCGCGGGTCTCCTGACCGCTGCGCTAACGTATGCAGTGACGAAGCAACGCGAACGAGAAGCCGACTGGCGAAAACTCAAGCTAGAGATGTACCGTGAATTCACGACCGCGATGGCAGGTATGGCTGAGGGTGACGCGACCAGTGAAGACAAGATGCGATTCAACGTGGCTTCTAATTCACTGCATCTCATCGCAAGCAAAAGTGCAATAGATGCCCTGGACGCATTCAGGCGAGAGATTAGCGCGAGCAATCAGAATCGTAGCCAGGAGGCGCATGATAGGTTGCTGTCGCTGCTCTTTTGGAAAATCAGACGGGACCTGGTGACGTACCAACCGAAAATCCAGAAGAATTCAAAGTCAAGCTATATACCTCTGGGAATAAGCATAAGTAATTGGGCGCCAAATCCAATCCGCTTTTGATCGGTCTCATCGGTGCAGATCGGTGTTGAGCCTTTGCGCCTGCTCTCTTAAAATCCCTGCCCAAACTCCGCCGCAATCAACCCCGCCTCCCGGTCGGTGTTGCCCGGCGGCGGCAGGACCAGCGGCGCTATAAACCCATACAACCCCACGCCCGCAAAGCAGAACAGAGGCACAAGATAGCCCAGCGCCATGCTCCCCGTGCTGCGCGCTATCCAGCCCAACAGCAGCGGAAAGAACGCCCCGCCCACGATCGCCATCACCAGGAACGATCCTGCCAGCTTGGTGTTCTCGCCCAGCCCCTTCAGACCCAACGCAAAGATCGTCGGGAACATGATCGACAGGAAGAAGCTGCCGCCCACAATCGCCCACGCACCCAGCATTCCCGGCCGAACGACCGCAATCGCCATCAACACCACGTTCGCCGTCCCGTAGATGCCGAGTAGCTTACTGGCCGAGATGTACTTCATCAGCGGCGTGGTCAGGAACCGTCCCACCAGCATCGCAATCAACGAATAAATAATGTAGTTCGCCGCCGTCTTCTCGCCCAGCGGCGTGTACTGCTTCAGGTAGAAGATGATATTGCTCCACATGCAGATCTGCCCGCCCACATTGCACACATTCGCCGCCACAGCGAACCAAAGCTGCGGATAGTGCAGCAGCGCGCCGAAGCTGCCGTGCCCGCCCGATTCGCCCTCGTGCTCGCTCGCCATCCTGGGAAACTTCATGCGCGATAGCAGCAGTGCAAACAGCAGTACCGCCGACCCCAGCGCGATGTACGTCGGCACCACCCGCATGATCTCCGTATGCAGATAGCCCGCGTAAGTTCCAGCCGCCTTCTTCGCGGCCACCTCGGCCGGCGTCAGCTCCACCCCGGACAGGATGAACTGCCTCCCCACCCACACTCCTAGGATCGTCCCCGGCGGGTTGAAGGCCTGGGCAAAGTTCAGCCGCCGCTCGCTGGTCGGCGGAGGCCCAAACTGCGCCATGAACGGGTTCGCCGCCGTCTCCAGAATCGATGCGCCGCAACCCACCGCGAACAGCGCCACCAGGAACGGCGCATACTGCCCACTCACCGCCGCCGGCCAGAACAGCACCATCCCAGCCCCAAACAGGCACAGTCCCGTCACCATGCCCACCTTGTATCCCCAGCGCCGCATCACCAGAGCCGCCGGAATCGCCATGCAGAAGTAGCCGGTAAAGTTCGCCGTCGACACCAGTTGCGCGCTGAACCGCGACAGCTCAAAAGACTTCTTGAATTGCTGCACCAGAATGTCCGTCAGATTGTTCGACATCCCCCACAGAAAGAACAGCACCAGGACCATCACAAACAGGGCCATCTGCCCCAACGGAAAGACCGCTACTCCTTTACTGCTCTCTGCCGAACTGCTGCCCGTCGATGTCGAAACCTGCATCCCTGCGCTCCCGCCGATTCAGCTTGATCTGGATCGCACCGATGATACCAGCCGAACTCATCGCCGCACACTCCTCCATCAACCTTTCCGGCAGAGTAGACTTACAGAAGCGCTTTTTTCCGCTGCAAGGGAGTCCGTACTTCATGCCGATTTCGTTCCGCCGATCTGTCTTAGCTGCAACCAGCCTGCTCGTCCCAGTTCTCCTGCTCTGCCTCTTCAGCCTCACCGCGGCCCAGGCTATCGCACAGGAAGCCATCCCGCCCACACCCTTCCAGAAGCAGATGGACCGCATCGACATGGCCTTTGGCGTCACCGGCATCTTCAGCTCCAGCGTCTCCGGCACCGAGCAGCGCGACGCCAATAGCACACACAATGTACTCGCCATCTCCCCCAGCAGCACCCTCGGAGAACTCTTCACCATTCGCTATGTCGCCCGGCCCCTGCTCGGATATGAGTTTAACTTCGGCAGCTCCCGCAGCACACAGAACTACACCTTCACCCCGCCGCTCA
>CAWERM010000116.1:0-7765 GCA_963810995.1 uncultured Acidobacteriaceae bacterium
AGCAGTACCCGACGCGACTCTGGCATCAATTGGCGTCGACTCGACGTTAGGAACGGCTGGGGCGAATGGTGCAGACCGGCGCCGCGGGGCAAGAGGACACGGCCGGCGCCATGCGACGCTCGGCTGGAGCGGACCTCTCATCGATGATGCCTCGACTTCCTGTGATCAAGTTGACCGACCTGAAGATCGGCGATGCGGTGATGGTAGTTGCGTCCGAGCCATCTCCCGGAGCGAGTACCGTGGACGCAATCACACTTCTTTCCGGGGTTGAACCGATTTTGACCGCGAACCCGAATGGCGGGATGAGCTTGGGGATGAGTATTAGCGGCGGCGGTGGCGGCGGAGAATAATGTTTTTCAACGTTTGTACGATTCAGTTATATCGAGGAGTTGGGATGTCTTACCGAATGGGTTGGCTGGTAGTGGTGCTATTTCTGGTTGTTTCGGTTGTATCGGCCCCGTTTACGGCGATGGCGCAGCAGCCACCGTCCACCTCATCCGCCACGGTTCATGGCATGGTGATGGACCCGGACCAGGCATTAATTCCGGGTGCGACGGTGACTCTGACGCCGGCTTCCGGCCGGGCCCAGACCACCACCTCGAAGAGCGACGGCACCTATAGTTTCCGCGTACCGGCAGGTTCATATACGCTGAGCGTCAAGGCGGCCGGCTTCGCCGACTTTGCCAAGCAGGCGATCCAGGTGGCGACGGGTGCGAACCTGAATGTAGACGCCACGATGGCGCTGGCTGAGCAGGAGCAGCAGGTGAACGTGACCACGGACACGGTGACGTTGAGCGTGGACCCGGACAGCAACGCTAGCGCGACGGTGATTACGGGAGCTGCGCTGGACGCTCTGTCGGACGATCCGGACGATCTATTGAGCGAGCTACAGGCTCTGGCAGGGCCGGCGGCCGGACCCAACGGCGGGCAGATTTATATCGATGGATTTACCGGCGGCGAACTGCCTCCGAAGTCGTCGATTCTGGCGATTCGCATCAACCAGAACCCGTTCTCGGCGCAGTACGACCAGGTTGGCTACGGGCGTATCGAAGTGATCACGAAGCCGGGCACGAGCGCATTTCACGGCAACGCCTCGGCCCAGTTCCAGGACAAGGCACTGAATACCTCGACACCGTTTCTAGGTGTGGCCAACCAACAGCCGGATTATCACACGATCTTCTTCATGGGCAATGTAACGGGTCCGATCAAGAACGGCATGTCGTTTACGCTGTCGGGCTCTCGACGCGATATTTCCAACAACTCAATCATCAATCCTACGGGCTTTTATTCGAGCGATCCCACGTCTGTGGTGCTATGCGCACCGGGCACCCAGCCATATACGACCTGCTCCAACAATCCCTTCCCCACCACGGCACGCGCCTTGGCTCAGCCTTCGACACGATGGGAGATCAGCCCGCGGGTGGACATGATGCTGGGCGCGAAGAACACCATGACGGCGCGCTATTCGTATGAAACGGGGACCAACAGTGTCAACCCCTCGGTACCGAGCGCAATACTAAGAGTATCCACCGGCAGCAGCGCCGAATCGACGGTGCAGATCAGCGATACACAATTGATCAGCAGCAAGGTGATCAACGAGTCGCGTTTCGAGTATCAGCACGACACATCGAACTCGACCACACCGGGCACCAGCCCCTCGATCGGCGTATCGGGTGGCTTCAGCGTCAGCAGCGGCAGCCAGAGCACAGGTATCGAGAACCACTATGAGGTGCAGAACTATACATCGATCCAGTTAATCAAGAACTTCGTCCGGTTGGGCGGGCGGCTGCGCACATCGAGCGAATCGGACTACTCGAACGGCGGGGTGTACGGCTCGTTCAACTACACCTACCTGCTGGACCCATGCACCGACCCGAACATTCCACTAACTAGCAAGCCAGCCAGTTGTGTTTATACCTCTGTGGCACCGCAGACGAGCGATCCATCGGGCGATATATGCGCCACAACATCGATCTCGTCGTACCAGTGCGGCATAGTTAACCAGTTCGGTTATACGAACTATACCAATCCCACGATCAGCGCGCGGGAGACCGACCTCGGTCTCTATGCCGAGGACGACTGGAAGGTAAACCCGAACCTGACCTTCAGTTACGGGGTCCGATTCGAGACGCAGAACGTAATCAACAGCAACCACGACATTGCGCCGCGCCTGTCGTTCGCCTATGGCATTCCACGCAAGAGCGGAAAGACGACCACGGTACTGCGGGGCGGCTTTGGGGTCTTCTTCAACCGCTTCGGCCTGGGCAGCATTCAAGGGCAGATTGCGCACAACGGCCTGAATTCCGCGAGCTATAACTACAACAATCCGTCGAGTTGTACCCCCACTTACTCTGGCGGGTTCTTCACGAATTACAACCCTGCCTGCATCACGGCAAACGGGACCCTTCAGACGATCACGCCCACGGTGAATGACCCTAACCTGCGCAGCGCGTACACCGTGGAGTCGGCGGCGACGGTGGAGCAGCAGGTGGGCAAGTATGCCAGCGTAACGGTGACGTACCTGAATGCGCGCGGCTTTCACCAGTTCATGACACGCAACATCCCGATTGTTACGACTACGAACGGTACGACCAATGTAGCGCTCGATAGTATGAACCAGTCGGAGGGCATCTTCTTCCAGAACCAGATCAACACCAACATCAACATCCGAACACCGAAGGGCACCAACATTTTCGGATACTACTCGGCAAACTGGGCTGATTCCAACGACGCCAGCATCACCGATCCATTCAGTTCCTCGGTGGATTATGGACGCGCGCGGTTTTCGGTGCGCAGCCGGCTGTCACTAGGCGGCAACGTCCCGCTGCCCTTCAAGATTTCAGCCAGCCCATTTCTGACGGCTCAGTCGGGCAACCCATACAGCATCACGACAGGTGTTCCGGAACTCTACACGGTCCCTGGCACTACCGATAAAGTTCAGCTATCGGGCGGCGTACGCGCGGCCTGGGCGGGAACTGGCCCCGCGCCTTCTACAGGGAGCTGGTCTGAATGCACCAATATCAATAATTTCAGCAATGCCAATCCGTATGTCCCTGGCGGTGTCAACAACCAGCTACCGCTCAACTTCTGCACTGGGCCGGCGCAGGTATCGATCAATCTGCGATTATCGCGGGTCATTGGCTTCGGACCGAAGACAGCAGCCAGGCTCTCTGCTGAACAGGCAGCTAGACAGGCGGCGCAGCAGCAGGCGGGAGGCGGACCTGGCGGGCCTGGTGGGCCTGGTGGGCCTGGCGGACCGGGTGGTGGCGGCGGATATGGCGGTGGTGGCGGAGGCCGTGGGGGTGGCGGCTTCGGCGGCGGTGGCGGTGGCGGACGTGGCGGCGGTGGAGGCGGAGGCTTCGGCGGTGGACGCGGAGGCGGAGGCGCTTCGCAGACAGGCCGGAAGTACAACCTGACCCTCGGCGCGCAGGCGTTCAATCTGTTCAATGAGGTGCCGTACTCCAATCCAGTGGGCAGCGTTAGCAATCCGCTGTTCGGCAAGACAACCAGTATTCAGGGCGGCAACTCGGTGCGGCGGATCACGCTGCAAGCGAGCTTCAGCTTCTAACTAACACACAACGAAATGGGGCGCGGCCAGAGAGCTGGTTGCGCCCCATTTGTTTGTGTGCGGAGCTACTTGGACTCGAAGAGCTTGAGGTCGATGGCGTCGCCCATGGCCTTGTAGCCGGCGTCGTTGGGGTGGAGGTGGTCGCCGTGGTCGTAGGCAGGCAGGAAGATTGTGGGGTTGGCGGGGTCCTGTGTGGCCTTGTCGAAGTCGATGAATCCGTCGACCTGGCTGGTGGTGCGGATCCATTGGTTGACGGCCTGGCGCATGGCCTCCGCGGCTGGATTGTCGTACTTGGACTTGCCGTCGGGAGTGAGGGTAGCGGCATAGACTTTGATGCCGTGGCTGTGGGCGCGTTCAGCTAGCTGGGTGAGGCCGACGATGAGGTCGTCGGCGCTGACGATGCCATTGGGGTTTACGGGGTCGGTGGCGTGGCCGATGTCATTGATGCTCTCCAGGATGATGAGATATTTGACGCCGGCCTGGGCGAGGACATCGCGGTCGAAGCGGGCGAGCGCGCTGGGGCCGGTCACATCGTTGAGGATGCGGTTGCCACCGATGCCTTCATTGAGTACGGCGAGGTTGGCAGTCTTCTTATCGGCCAGCAAACGTCGCGCCAGCTCGTCCGGCCAGCGGGCATTGGCGTTGTTGGTGGCAAAGGCGCCGTCGGTGATGCTATCGCCGAGGGCGACGACAGCCGCACTATCGGCGGAGACCTTTACGTCAACTCCTTTGAGGAAGGGCCAGGAGAATATCTCCGTGGGCGACTCGAGCGTCTTTGCGCCAACGACGTTGCCGGGTGTCGCATAGCTGGTCTGGTCGGCGCTGCCATGGGCGGAGAGATGGGTGATGGTCTGCGCGGGAAGGAAGAAGCTGATAGCGAGGTCTGCGGCGACAGGAAGTTTAAGCAAGGCGGGGTCGCTGACCACTAGCGCGCCGGGGGGAATTACGACGGAGGCGCGTCCGCCAAAGGTGAGGCCGGCGGCGGAGACTAGATTGATGGTGCTTCCACCCTGGCTGACAGCGACGTGCGCCGCGCCGATGGTGAGCGGTTCGGTGCCAAACTCGTTGGTGAAGATGACGCGGACCTGCGGGCCGCCCAGGGAGACATGCACGATCTCGCGCACCGTGGTATCGAAAACGCCGTAGACGAAGGCAGGCGGACGGTTGGGACGCGGCGTGGCAGCAGGCGCAGCTGTCTGTGCGGCAGGTGGTGAAATGACCGGGGCAGGAACGGCAGCTCCTGAAGGCGAGGTCACAGGTACAAGTCCTGCTGGCATAACGGGACGGCCATTATTGCCTGCGAAGGGGGCTGTGGCCCAGGTGCCGACCCAGTGGTCCGGCGGCGGCGCGGCGTATGAGGTGGAGGCGATGGCGGCGAGCGCGAAGAGTAGAAGCAGGCGGGAGATGCGCGGGTGGGTGATCACGGGAGAATGTCAACCTCGAAGGAAATATTCGGAGCGGTACTATCTTACGCCGATCGGGAAGTCCGAGGGAAAGCAGGAATGATGCCAGTTTGGCGGAAGTTGGCAGCTTTCACGTATAGTGGGCGGTGCGGAAAGAAGACTGCGTTTGCGCGCAGCGATCAACAGCGACGGGGAATGATGACGATGAGATGGGCGCAAGTTATTCTTGTAACTATGATGACTACACTTGGAGTACAGGGCGCGGTAGCGGCCACCACGGTGACAAAGGCGGCATTCGGCAAGCTGACAGATGGAACGGCGGTGGATGTTTACACGCTGAAGAGCGCCGATCTTGCGGTGCGGATTACGAACTACGGAGCGCGTGTGGTCTCGATTGATACCAAGGACCGCGACGGCAAGATGGGCAATGTGGTGCTGGGATACAACTCTGCCGAGGGATACGCGGCGGAGGGCAACCACAAGACCTACTTTGGCGCGATCGTGGGGCGGTACGGCAACAGGATACGCGGTGGCAAGTTCACCATCGACGGCCATACCTACCAGATTCCCGTGAACAACGGCGCCAATGCGCTGCACGGCGGGCCGGTTGGCTTCGGCGACCATGTGTGGACAGGCAAAGAGATTCCCGGAGGCGTGGAGATGACACTGGTGTCGCCGGATGGCGATATGGGATTTCCGGGCAAGATGACAGTGCATGTGCGATACACGCTGGTGGGCAGCGCGCTGCATATCAACTACTCGGCCACGACAGACAAGCCAACGGTGGTGAACCTAACCAACCACACGTACTTCAACCTGGCGGGCGATGGCAGCGGGACCATCCTGTCGCAGGTGATGCAGATCAATGCGGACCAGTACACGCCGGTGGACGCGGGGCTGATCCCGGTGGGCGGGCCGAAGCCGGTGGCGGGAACGCCGTTCGACTTCAATAAGCCGACGGTAATTGGGGCGAGGATCAACTTCGAGAACGAGCAACTGAAGATCGGCGGAGGATACGACCACAACTGGATACTGAGAGGGGCGGGAGCAGGAAAAAACCAGTCGGGTGAGATGAAGGTGGCGGCGCGGGTCTACGACCCGAAGACAGGACGCGTGCTGACGGTGTCCACCACGGAGCCAGGGTTGCAGTTCTACTCCGGCAACTCGTTGGACGGCGCGTACAAGAGCGTTAACGGCGCGGTCTACGCGAAGTACACCGCGTTCTGCCTGGAGACGCAACACTATCCCGACTCGCCCAACCAGCCGGAGTTCCCCAGCACAGTGCTGCGGCCGGGGCAGACGATGCACTCGGAGACGGTGTTCGCGTTCTCGGTGCAGAAGTAAAAGGAAGTTGTTAGTTGTTTAGATAGGCCCGGACTTCAGTCCGGGCGATATGGAGTTGATGGTGGCAGGGCTTTAGCCCCTGGGACGAGCCTTATCTATATGGTGGGTGGGGTGTCCATACGGTTCGCGTATGGCGTTGACGAAGAGACCCAGGGATAGGAGTCGAGCCGCTTCTTCGCTGGATTATTGAGGATGTAGAAGGCTTGGTTGCGGAGGTCTTCCTCATCGACAATACGGTGGGCGTGGTAGCCGTCCTGCCATTTCTCGCCCGAGAAATCTTTACGCGCGGCATAGGAAAAGCCGCCCTTGATGAGTTGGGCGCAGCGTTCGATGGCGATGCCGGGTGCTGGGGTTAGCAGGATGTGAACATGGTCGGGCATAACGACGAACGCGTGAAGCCGGAATTTGCCAGCATCGCGATAGCGGAAGAGTGTGGCGATGAAGAGTTCGGCAGTTGCGGTGCGTTGGAAGAGTCGGCGGCGTTGGTGAGTTACGGCCGTGAGGGCATAGGTCTGGGCTTTGAGGCGCATGGGGGAGGGCGTGTCCCGGGGGCTAAAGCCCCTTGTTTCTCGGTGACCGGTGATGCCCGGACTGAAGTCCGGGCCTATCTCAGAAGCAAAAGCAATGATCGGAGAAAGTGTACTCCATGGTTGTGGTTCTGTGGTTGGCGGTGATAGCGGGACGCTTTTCGTCGTTTTCAATCAATACTTCCGAATGGCTGGTAATACTGACCCAATCCTCCCGAGGCGATCCGCGCAAACACTAGAAGAAGACTATTGCGCCGGGTACTTCACTTCGCCGATATACTCCCTAATCATATGCATCAGGTCGTCATTTAAGGGCGGCTTCCCATCCTTATAGTCAAACTCGTAATGAAAGTTTTCGATGATCCAACGGCCATTTGTTTTAGATAATTCGGGCCTCACCTCTTCCCGCTGCTCGCCCAGTATGTCGTATCCATGAACAATCGCATCACAACGATTGCCTTTGACGCTGACTCTGTCGACGACAAACTTTGGACTTGGATCTTGTGTATTGAGGTAAGGATCAAAATCCAAGCCAGCATCCTCTTCTTTTGCCTGCTCAGCATCTTCTCGCTTCAGATAGTGCAAAAGTGTAGGACTCAAAACCTGATTGAGGCTTAACTTTTCGGCATTGCGATAGGCGGAAGCGGCACTGCATTCCTCTTCCTGTTCGTGGATTGCTTCCTCAGTCGCGCTCGTTCCTTTGAGCGAATGGGAACAAAATATGCCGTCGATCAATAGAGAGATACGCCAATCGTAAAACTTCTGTACGAAGTCTTGGCAAGATTTTTCATCTGACAATTCAGGAACCTTCGAGCTCTCTAACTGAACTTGGTTTGGCTTTTGCTCGGACGAGGTCGCATAAGGTTTCGACTTGCAAGCGGACAGACCCGAAACTGTGCTTACGACAAGTGGGCCAAATGGCT
>CAWERM010000117.1:0-11822 GCA_963810995.1 uncultured Acidobacteriaceae bacterium
GCACCAGAACAGCGGAAATGTCATGAACGGCTGGAAGCGATGGATATGGGTGAATATCTGCAGGAATCCCCACACTGTCGTCAGGGCCATAATCGCGCCCAGCCCCCACAGCATCGACTGAATCAGCATATTGCGCAGAAACTCGTCCTTCTCCTCGGCCAAGTAAAGACCGACGACAACGATGATTCCTATGATCGGGACCGCAGGCAGCACGGCCAGTCCATACAGCAGCGCGCCCGTGGGATGAAACCGGGGAATATACCACTCCACAAACAGGAGAACGGCGACATAGGCAACCATCGTCGGTATAAACCGGAAGAGATAACGGCGCGTTGCGGGATTCTTCTGTAAACAGCCCATGTTTGGCTTCCTTTCCTTTATGACAAGTTAACTTTACATTGTCTGCCACGTGATGTCAAGCCCCCTTGACCTATTATTTGTCTCGTCATTCTGGCGCAGCCAGAATCTCCGTCGTTCGCTCGACCGATGCCGCCTACTCTTCCCGCTGCTGCTTGGCCGCGATCTGTTCCAGTTGCCGTCGCCAGTCCAACTCTTCCACAAAGCCGCGGCTGGATCGCCACTCCTCCTGCACCTTGACGAAGAGTTCCAGAAAGACGCGCGTGCCCAGCAGGCCTTCGATCTCCTTGCGCGCGGCCGTTCCAATCGCCTTCAGCATCGCGCCCTGCTTGCCGATGAGGATTGCCTTCTGCCCCGTCCGTTCGCAGTAGATGGCCGCCGCAATCTTTGTAACCGGCAGCCGCCCATCCTTCATTTTCTTCGCTGATGCCGGTTCCTCGAATCGCTCGATCACCACCGCCGTCGCGTACGGCACCTCTTCGCCGGTCAGCATCAATATCTTCTCGCGGATCAACTCGGCAACAAGGAATCGCTCCGGCTGGTCTGTAACCTGGTCGCGGGGGAAGTAGCGCTGGCCCTCCGGCAGCGCGGCAACGATCTTCTCCAGCAGCAGCGCCAGCCCTTCTTTCTTGCGCGCGGAGATTGGGACGACCTCGGCGAAGCTGTGCAGCGCGCTCCAGTGCGCCATCAGCGGAAGCAGCTCTTCTTTGCGCACCGCGTCGATCTTGTTCAGCACCAGCACCACGGGGCAGTCCAGCCGCTTCACCAGCGACAGCGCAAAGTCGTCCTCCGCCGCGCTCATCGCCATCCGCCCCGTAATCTTCGACCCTTCACGAATCGGGTGCCCCATGTCTCGTTTCTGAGACATGGGAGTGATGCCTTCACTCTTCAAAGGAAGCCGGTGCGTCACCTCCACAATAAACAGCACCGCGTCGCGCGACTCCAACGCGTCCTGCACCTCCTGCATCATGCGCCTGTCCAGCTGCGTCTCCGGCTTATGGATGCCGGGAGTATCCACCAGCACCACCTGCGCCGCCGGATGCCCTGCCTCGCCCTTCGTCTTTTTCTTGAGCGGAACTTCCAACACGCCGTGGATGCGCGTGCGCGTGGTCTGCGGCTTGTGGGTCACAATAGCAAGCTTCTGCCCCAACAGAGCATTCAGCAGCGTAGACTTGCCCGCGTTGGGCCGGCCAATGATCGATACAAATCCAGAGCGAAATGCCATCCCACCATTATCGCCCCGCGTCTCTCGCGATGCTTCTCGTTCTACTACGCGGAACGCCGCGACTGTAGCTTACTGCGCTCGCCGTTGCACGGCTTTTGTCGCGCCGCTCAGGAAGACCCGCAACGCCGGTTTTGCCCAGTACACATCCTGCGATACCTGAATCAGCCTCCCAGGAGGAAGCAGGAGATAGACGAAGTCGTGCTGGGTCACGGTGAAGGAGCACTTCGCCATCGGCAAAGGACGGCCGGTAGCAGGGATAGCATCGGAGGGAATCAGGACTTCCAACATCTGCCCGGGCTTCTTCCATCGCGCCGGCAGCGACTGAAATCCGGGCTGTGCGCGCACTCGGTAACAGTCTTTATATTGGAAGCTGATGCCCAAAGTCCCGTTGGGCGGAGACACCAGGTCACCGCTTCCCTCGCCCGAGTAAGACTGCTCGCTCTGCACATACAGCAGGCGGCCCGCCATTGGCCCAGTATTGAAGGAGCATGGATCGCCGAAGATGCCGGAGATTCCGATACCTGAGATCGTGCCCTCGGAGCTGTCACTGCTCGAACTCAGCATGTCGTCGATGGCATCGCACGCAACCGATCCCGAGGCGCTCATCCTGTCCTGCCGTTGTGCCTCGCCGGCCACCAGCACATGCACGCGCAAAGGATACTTAGAGAGGTTGGGACTGCGTGCGCCGGCCGGCGCTGTCGATAGCCATGCAATCAGAATGAGTGCAAGAATCCTAAGTGCGCGGGAGACAAAGAGAGAGAGAGCGGGCCTTGGCATGGCTCTCCTTTCAAATCAGATCGGTGGTTCCAGTATATCCCTGCGCAGACCTACCCTCACGCGCTCCACCTTGCGGTCGGTCGACGCGATCACCTCCAGCCGTAGGCCGTCCTCTTCCACCACCTCGCCGGGCAGCGGTATATGCCCCGCAATCTCCGACACCAACCCACCCAGCGTGGTCGCCTCGTAGTGCTGCGGAATGTAGAACGGCTCACGCATCTCGCGCGCAGGCTCCCACCCCTCAACATCCGAATCCCCCATGCCGGTCTGCTCACTCTCCGCCTCGTTCTCGTCCGGCTCCGCAAACAGCTCGCGCAGACGTGAAATCTCAAAGCTGCCCGGCACCACGAAGCTGCCGTCGGCCTGGCGCACCGGCTCGTCCACCGTCTCGGCCTCGTCGTGCTCATCGGAGATCGAACCGACGATCTCCTCCAGCAGGTCCTCGATCGTCACCAGGCCGGCCACGCCGCCATATTCGTCGATGACGATGCGCATGTGTTGCTTTTCGTGCTGCATCTCGCGCAGCAGTTCCGCCACTTTTTTCGTCTCCGGCACAAACTCCGCGGGCCGCTGCAGTTGCGCCACGGTCCGGCTGGCGGAGTCCGCATCCGGCACATGCAGCAGGTCGCGCGCAAACACGATGCCTGTCACATGGTCCAGCGAGCCGGCGAACACCGGCACGCGCGAGAATGCGTTCTCCTTCAGCTCCTCCAGCAGTCCCGCCAGGCTCAGTCCCTCCGGCACGGCAAAGATCGCGGGCCGCGGCGTCATCACCTCGCGCACCACCTTGTCGCCGAACTCCACCGCCGACCGCACCAGCTCGCGATCGCTTTCCTCCAGGATTCCCTCCTCCTCGCCCGCCTCCAGCAGCGCGTTCATCGCCTCCGAGGGATGCTCTTCTTCCTCGGCGTCCTCCGGCTCGGCCAGCGCCACAATCGACAACAGCAGCCCCAGCATCAGCGTCACCGGCAGCACCAGGTAGAACAGCGCCTCCAGAAAAAACCGAATGCGCGCTATCCACAGGCCGCGTGTACGCGCAAACAATATCTGAGGAACCAGCCGGTCGAAGACCAGGATCAGCAGCACCAGCTCAAGGAGCGTGATCGCCACCTCACTCCAGATCGAGCCCGCACCCAGCGCCAGCGAAACATAGAGCCGCAGCCCCATCAACAGCGCAATCGCCGCCAGCGAAAGCTGCCGCAGCACTGATGCCGACAGGGCCAGACTCTCCCGGCTCAGCCGCAGCCGCGGCTCCACCTCCTGTGTCCACGCATCGATGTTGTCCTGATACTCGCGCGCCAGGAACTTGCCCATCTCGCTATACACGCGGTCCACATACGCGGCCAGCGCCAGCACCGCCAGCAGCGCCGTCAGCGTCAACCCATACGCCGCGCTCACGCCCCCACCCGCTTTTTAAGTCTGTCATCCTGAGCAAATATTTTTTGTCTGTCATCCTGAGCGGAGCGCGCAGCGCGCAGTCGAAGGACCCCCGCATTTCGCCTTTGCTTGTTCTCTAGTTTGTCATTCCGTAGCACAGCGGAGGAATCTGCTTTTGTCGCGATACCCGTCTGCGTCGCCCGCGCAATCAAACTCGTCTCGAGCCCCAGCTCCCGCCGCAGTTGGGCCTCGCGCGCTGCCATCTCACCCGAATCCGTCTCATGGTCGAAGCCCGCCAGATGAAGCACCCCGTGCAGCAGCAGCACGCGCACCTCGTCTCTCAGCGAGTGGCTGAAGCGCACTGCCTGGCGCTCCGCCGCCTCCAGCGAGATGGCAAGATCGCCCGCCACCCCTGCGCCACTCTGCAACGCAGGAAACGAGAGTACATCGGTCGCAGTATTCTTTCCGCGAAATTGTCGATTGAGCCGGCGCAGCGTCGCATCGCCGGTCAGCAGTACATGCACCTCGCCCTCGAGCCCCACCGCCGCCCGCGCCCGATTCACAAAGCGCGCCAGCCCAGACGCAGAAAGCCCAAGCTTCAGCCAAGGCGTCGCCTCGCCATCCAGACTTCGCGGAGGTTCCAGGGTAATCATCCTTACATCTGATGCTACCTGAGCTTGCCCGACCGTACCTTGCTGAAGTGTGTGTAGAGCAAGATTGTCATTATAAGCACACCCAATCCCACCGCGCACCAGCCCAGTACGGTGGCAATGCAGCGCGGCCAGTAGATGTATAGCAACACCGCTCCAACCGCAAGGTTCCCCAATCCCCACAGTAAATTGGTCAGGGGAGGGGACTCGCCCACTCCCGGCGGCTTGGCAAACGGGGTTTGGAAGGGATTGCCACAGAGTCCTTGCACAAAATGAGGAACTCCATTGACCAGGAATGCGCCCGTTATAAAATTCAGCGGATACAAGTACCAATGCATCGCAGTAGGCCGCAAGGAATTCCCATTGATCCCTTGTACAAAATGAGGAACTCCGTTAGCCAGAAACGCGCCACTCAAAAAATTCAGCGGATATAAGTACCAGTGCATTGGCACAGCTCTCTTTCATGGCCCAATTGCATCTTGTATGGCCCTACTGCAATTTTGTTTCTAAGGTTCCCTGTTCCCTGTTCCCTGTTCCTTGGTTCTCCGTTCCCTGCTCTGCGTCGCCCAGCTCCAGCGGAATCTGCTGCGCGCGACCGTAGCTATCATACGCACGTACGATCCGCTGCACCAGGCTGTGCCGCACCACATCCACTTCCTCAAAGTGGCAGAAGCTGATCCCCTCCACGCCCTCCAGCACATGCAGCGCCTCGAACAGTCCCGACTTCTTCGGATTGGGCAGATCGATCTGCGTCATATCGCCTGTAATCACCGCCTTGGAGCCATTGCCCATGCGTGTCACAAACATCTTCATCTGCTCCATGGTGGTGTTCTGCGCCTCGTCCAGGATGATGAACGCATCGGAGAGCGTGCGCCCGCGCATGAACGCCAGCGGGGCCACCTCGATCACATTCCGCTCCAGCAGGTTGTCCACCTTGGACTGGTCCAGCAGGTCGTACAGAGCGTCGTACAGAGGCCGCAGATACGGGTCCACCTTCTCCTGCAAGCTGCCCGGCAGGAATCCAAGCCGCTCGCCCGCCTCCACCGCTGGCCTTACCAGAATGATGCGACTCACCTTCTTCGCCATCAGCGCCGAAACCGCCATCGCCACCGCGAGGTACGTCTTTCCCGTGCCGGCCGGCCCCAGCCCAAAGATCATATCGCTCTGCTCGATTGCTTCAACGTATTTGCGCTGGTTGGGCGAGCGCGGTTGCACCATGCGCTTCACCCCCGCCGAGCGTTGCTTGCCCGAATCCACCAGCGAGCGCAGAGTCACCGCCGGATCCGCAATCACCAGCCGCAACATTCCCTTTAGCTCGCCGTTCTGCAGTGTCACGCCCGATTTGCGCAGCGCCTCGAAGTCGGCGAAGATCCGCGTTACCTGCTCCACGCTCTCCGGCGAGCCGCCAATCTCGATCGCATCCGAGCGCAGATCGATGGTTACTTGAAGACCGTCCTCCATCAACCGAAGGTTTTCGTCGCGCGTCCCGTACAGGGGCTCAATGCCAGGCGTGATCTCGAGCGATTTTTTTATCAATTAGTTGTCTGACCTCCGTCAGGACGTGCAAAATCTCGTGCTCGGTTGTGTTGTTGAGATGCACAGGGAACACCATGGATGCCTGAGAGTTCCTGGGATGGAGAAGGGCTTCGGCGAGGGCGCAGGCTCCGGGCAGCACAGCGAATCGTTAGCGGGCCTGCAATCGGATTGGCGAGGGTTGCCAATAGTTAGCCGAAGTTGCGCACAGAGTAGATCGTGCCCCGCGCACAGTCAAGTCAATTTTAGATGCACCCCGTATCCCCCGCGATACACCTCTTGCAAAGTTGTCATTCTGACGCAGCCCCATTTGAAGTTGTCATTCTGACCCTAAGCTTGCGAAGGGGAAGAATCCCCGCATTTGTTCTTGTAGTTGCCTGTCTTGCCGTTGTCCGTTTCCGCTCGTCATTCTGGCGCAGCCAGAATCTCCGTCGTTGCAGTTGCCTGTTCTTGCTGTTATCCTGAGCGCGTCTTTCAAGCGCGAAGGACTCCGACAAGCTTCGCGCTTCTATAATCCTCCGCCCCTTTCTCTCACTAAACTCCATACCCGCATCCCCAGAGAATTGATCAATTTCATGGAACCGCGCAGCCTGCCCCTGCGTTAAGGTTGATAGAGCTTTGTCCCGGGCCCCTGCGTCCAAGACTCATCATCCTGCCTTGCAAGGTGGTTCCGACTATGAAGCGAGCATTCGCCTGCACGACTCTCCTCACCCTCCTCACAAGCCCACTCTTCGCGCAAACCGCCGCTGCCCCAGCCGCCGCGACCGCGACAACACCCGCCGCCACGCCTGCCTTTGAACTCGCCGACGTCCACTCCAGCGCCAAGACCACCACCCCCTACTTTACCGGAGGATCGCTGCGCGGCGATCGCTATCTGCTGCACAACGCAACCATGGTCGACATGATTGCGCTTGCCTATGGCGTCGAAGATGATCACGTCCTCTCCGGCCCATCCTGGCTGGATATCGACCGCTTCGATGTCTCCGCCCGCGCGCCCCGCGCCACCTCGCCCGATGACATCAAGTTGATGCTGCGCGCACTGTTGGCCGAGCGCTTCCACCTCGTCACGCACAACGATACCCATCCACTGCCCTCTTTCGTGCTGCGTGCCGATAAAGGCGCGCCCAAGCTCAAGCCATCCGACGGTACCGCAGCCTCCGGTTGCGACGACACACCCAATGCGCCTGCCACGCCCGCAGGGCGCAGTCCCCTACAACTACATCACATGTCACAACCTCACACTGGATGCAATTGCACAGAACCTGAAAGATATGGCTGGCGGTTATCTGACCAATCCTGGTAGTGAACGCAACCGGCATTCAGGGATTCTGGGATTTCGACATCCACTGGACCTCGCGAGGCAGTCTTGCAAAAGCCGGTGCCGACGGCATCTCCATCTTCGACGCGGTGCAGAAGCAGCTTGGCCTCAAACTCGCGCCGGAGCAGTATCCCACGCCCGTCATCGTGGTCGATAAGGTGGACGAGAAGCCCACCCCCAACGCTCCCGGCCTGGACAAGGCGCTTCCGCCGACTCCGCCCGCCGAGTTCGACGTCGCCGTCCTCACCCCCAGCAAACCCGGAGCACAGCAGAGGCGCCAACATCGCCGCCAACCAGATCAGGGCAACACTTCACCCTGAAGGACCTCATCGACTACGCCTGGAACCTCTAACTCCGGCGACGACGACCTCATCGCGAACGCGCCCAAATGGCTCGGCCAGGACCACTGGGACCTGCTCGCCAAGGCCGCGCCCGAGGCGCAGTCCATCGGCCCAGACGGCAAGCCCCAATTGGACTTCGACCTCCTACCCCACATGGTCCAGGCGCTGCTGGCAGACCGCTTCCAGATGAAGAGCCACATCGAAGACCGCACCATCGAGGCCTTCACCCTGGTCGCCGCCAATCCCCATATGACGAAAGCCGACCCACTCAACCGCACCGGATGCAAGGAAGGCCCCGGCCCCGACGGCAAGGATCCACGCATCGCCAATCCCGTCCTCGGCCGCCTGCTCTATTGCCAGAACATGACCATGGCGCAGCTCGCCGATCAGCTCCCCAATCTCGCCAACGGATATATCTTTACTCCTGTCCTCGACTCCACCGGCCTCAAGGACGCCTACGACTTCACCCTCAGCTTCAGCGGCGCCGGCCAGCTCCGCGGCACCAAGCCTCCCTCCCAACTCCGCAAACAGCGACCCAACCGCCGCAGTCGATCCCACCGGCGGCCTCTCTCTGCCCGACGCCATGGCCAAGCAGCTCGGCATAAAAATGATCAAGGAAAAGCGCCCCTCACCCGTCCTCGTCATCGACCACATCGAAGAGAAGCCCACGGACAACTAGCTCTCATTCATGCAACTCGACCAATAAAAAAAACGTTGCTAGGATTGAGCATCTCCATACTCTCGATGAGTAAGTTGGATGTCGCATCTCGGAGGTGGTTCGAATGATCAAGATGACACGGCGATCACTCGCCAGTGTGACTCTGCTCACCCTTCTCACCAGCACGCTCTTCGCACAATCCGCCGCCTCACCGGCTGCCTCCGCGCCAGCATTCCTGGCCGTGGATGTCCACCCCAGCCCCACACGGCTGCATCCAGCGATACACGGTGGGATGAGTCACGGAGACCAGTTTTATCTCAGAGACGCCACCATCGTCGATCTCATCTCCGATAGCTACAACGTCGACCCCAGCAGCATCTTCGGAGGTCCGGCCTGGCTCGCCTTCGATCGCTTCGACATCGTGGCCAAGGCACCCGCCGCCACCTCCGACCAGAACGGCCAGCTCATGCTTCGCTCCCTGCTCGCCGACCGCTTCAAGCTGGTGGCCACCACTGGAACTCGCCCGTTGCCCGCCTTTGTCCTCTCTGCCGGCAAGACTCCCAAGCTCAAGCCGGCAGCTACTCCAGCCGAACCAGGTAATTGCCAGTACCAGCAGCCGCCCAAGGGGGCCCAGCTCACCAACACCATGAACATTAGTTCTCCTGCCGCAATACCACCATGGAGATGTTCGTCGATTTCCTGCACGAGGTTGCCTCGCCCTACCTCACCCGGCCTGTCGTCGATGCCACTGATCTCAAAGGCGGCTACGACTTCGACATCGAGTGGACATATCGAATCCCCAAGGACGCGGACGGCACCACCATCTTCACGGCCGTAGATAAACAGCTCGGCCTCAAGCTGGAACAGAAGACCGCGCCGCTGCCCGTCGTGGTAGTGGCAAGCATCGCGGACAAGCCCACTCCTAACGCTCCCGACATCGACAAGGTTCTGCCACCCCCGCCGCCGGCAGAGTTCGATGTCGCCGTCATCAAACCCGCTAATCCCGACGAAACTTACTACAGGCAGAACATCCAGGGCGTCAGCGTAAATATTCAGCACGCCTCGCTACTCACCCTCATCTACAAGTCCTTCGACGTTGAGCCGGGAAAGATCGAAAACAAGCCGAAGTGGCTGGACACGGACCTGTGGGACATCAACGGCAAGGCCTCCACGGATGCCAGTGCAGGGCCGCCCATTCCGGGCAGAGGCTATGATCTCGATCCGGATGACGTCAAGGAGATGGTGCGCTCGCTGCTGGCCGACCGCTTCAAGCTGACCACGCACATGGACTCGCGGCCCGCCGATGTCTACGCCCTGCTAGCCTCGGGACCGAAGATGAAGAAGGCCGATCCTACCAATCACCCCTCCTGCCAGGAAGGCCCCGGCCCCGACGGCAAGGACCCCCGCATCGATAACCCATTGCTCAACCGGCTGGTCTCTTGCCAGAACATCACCATGGCGGAACTCGCGGGCCAGCTTCGCTCCCTCGCCGGTGGGTATGTGCCCGCCCCGGTCATCGATGCCACCGGCCTCGAAGGCGCCTACGACTTTACCCTCAGCTTTAGCAAGAAGGCATCCCTCGGTAAAGCAGCCGCGCCATCGAGCGGCGACAACTCCGGCACGCCCGCGGCCTCCGACCCATCCCTTGGCGGCCTCACTCTCGATGACGCTCTACAGAAGCAGCTTGGCCTCAAGCTGGAAAAGCGAAGCCAGGTCCTCCACGCCCGTCCTCGTCATCGACCATATCGAAGAGAAGCCTACGGACAACTAGGGCGACATAAGCAAGAGAGCGTAATAATAATCGTAAGTTGATAGAGCGTTGGTTGGTTCCATGCGTCCAAGCTTTAACTCTTGCAGCCCAAGGTGGCCCCGACGATGAAGCAAGCATTCGCGGTCCTCGCCCTCACCCTTCTCTGTAGCCCGCTCCTCGCACAATCCGCCAGTGCATCTGCCGCCACCCCGCCCGCGGGCAAGCCAGCCGCGGCACCCACCTTCGAGATCGCGGATATCCATCCCAGCCCCTACAGCTTTTATTCCACCTACGCCCGCACCGCCACACAGGGCACCGACCGCTTCCTCGTGCGCCAGGCCACCCTGCTGGACATGATCTCCTTCGCCTACTCCCTCGATCAGGACCACATCTTCGGCGGCCCCACCTGGCTGGACTTCGACCGCTACGAGGTCACCGCCAAGCAACCTCCCTCCACCCCGCGTGACACCTCCCTGCTCATGCTCCGCGCCCTGCTCGCCGACCGCTTTTCGCTGGTCGTCCACAACGACACCCGTCCCATGCCCGCCCAAATCCTCACAGCGGCTGACAAGGCCACACCGAAGATGAAGCCCGCGGCAGATACCACTGTCCCGTCCCAGTGTATGTTTCGATCTACCGGAGCCCCACCCACACCCGACGGGCCTATGCCCACCACCTTCACTTTCTCCTGCCACAACATGACCATGGAGCAATTCATCAAGTCCCTCCCTCGCTTCGGCCCGGGCGGCCCACCCATCATCGACCAGACCGGCCTCAAGGGCCCGTTCGACATCGACGTAAACCTTACGATGCTTCCCTCCCGCAACGGCTTCGATCTGGAACACGATCTGGACAAGCAGCTCGGTCTCAAACTCACCATCGGCAAGTCTCCCCAACCCGTCCTCATCGTGGACAAGGTCAACGAGATTCCTACGCCAAACTCTCCCAAGATCGCCGAGCTGCTACCGCCTCCTCCAATCCCTGCCTTCGATGTTGCCACCGTCAAGCCGACACCCAAGGACGGACCGCGCGCCATGCAGATCATGTTCATGCCCAACGGTCAGGTCAACATCCGAGGCGCCAGCCTACAGGCCCTCATCGGCGAAGCGTACGACATCAGCGGTGCTGGCATCGCCGACGTTCCGCCGTTTCTAAAAAAGAACCTCTGGGACGTCGTCGGCAAAATCCCGCAGGACGACTATCCCAAGGGCCCCAACGGCATGCCCAACGTCAGCTTTGACGACATCAAGCTCATGCTCCGCTCCCTGCTGGTAGAGCGCTTCGGGATGAAGACGCACTTCGAAGACCGCCCAACCGATGCCTACGTTCTCTCCGCCTCCGGTACTCCAAAGCTGAAGAAGACAGCCGACCCCAACTCCCGTACCTCCTGCAACGAAAATGTCCCGGTCGGCGAGAAGGACCCGCGCGCAATCGAACCCATCCGTTCCGAGCTGATGGTCTGCACCAACGTCACCATGACGCAGTTCGCCCACGAGCTCGAGCCCTTCGCGCTCGACTACATCAAGTCGCCCGTCCTCGACTCCACCCATATCGATGGCTCCTACGACATCACCCTCAACTGGAGCGGCTCCCGCGTCGCCCGTGGCCTTGTCACCTTGGATGGCCAGGCCGTTGCCAAGCCTGACCCAGGCTCTACCGAGGCCATCGCACCCACCGGCGCCATCTCTCTGCCCGACGCTATATCCAAGCAGCTCGGCCTTAAGATGGAACTACAGAAGCTCACCGTGCCCATGCTCATCCTCGACCACATCGAAGAGCAGACCACCGAGAACTGAGGCGCAATGGCGGTTGACCCCGTCCCCCGCCTTCCGTAGA
>CAWERM010000118.1:0-18553 GCA_963810995.1 uncultured Acidobacteriaceae bacterium
GTAGTGGGCGCCACTAGCGCTCTTCTCCGTAGCTCCGGCAACTCCGGAGACGATGCCGAAGATGGCCCCCAGTCCGTCGTTGACGCCGTAGATGGCATCGCCGATCCAACTGGCGGCCTTGGGCTGGCCCTTGGAGCGCGCGGCCATCAGGTCTTCGAAGGCGCGCTTGGCCTGGTCGGGGTCGAGCTGGGTGGGCGGCAGGTGGTGGCGGATCAGGTTGCCCAGCGTGATGTAGTGGTCGCGCTCGTCTTCGATCACTTCGTTGAGGATGGCGATGGTGTGCGGATCG
Source organism: uncultured Acidobacteriaceae bacterium (assembly GCA_963810995.1). Classification (GTDB taxonomy): domain Bacteria; phylum Acidobacteriota; class Terriglobia; order Terriglobales; family Acidobacteriaceae; genus Edaphobacter. The sequence continues at coordinate 290 of CAWERM010000118.1, forward strand.
CCGAGATCCTGAATCTGCTTACCGTAGCGGGCGATGTCGCGGCTCTCGTCCAGTTCCAGGCGGCGCAGCGCGAGGTCGAGGCCGCCGATGCGGTTGGCCAGCGAGTCGGCCTCGCCGGATTCGGTGCCGGAGTACTCGGGGACGGACACGCCGAGGGCGGTGAGGCGGCTGGCCCATAGATCGGCGTGATGCTGCTCGGCCAGAGCGAGAGAGTGCAGCGATCGGCACTGCTGCGGGTCGGTGGCCTGCCGCGAGAGTGCGTTGTAGGTGTGATAGCCACGCATCTCCACCTGCCAGTTGTTGGTCAACGCCTCGATCAGATGTTCTTTGTCCCGGGTGTCCATGATGTACCAGTGTGCCACGAATGCTCGCCCGCGTCGTGGGTACAACGATGTGCCCGCTATCACACTCGCTGGCAGGTGGGCAGGCGGATGCTGTTAACAGAGCCAAATCGGGTGAGTTGCTGCCATCCGCTGAGGTGTGTTCGGGAGACGAGGGAGACACATATGAAGGTTGTGGCATTCAGCGGCAGCGCCAGAAAAGGTGGAAACACAGCCATTCTGCTTCGTTATGTCCTGAACGAGTTGGAAGACGAGGGTATCGAGACCGAGCTGATCGAGATGAGCGGAGCCAAAATCCATGGCTGTCTCGCTTGCCGCGAGTGTTCCAAACGGAAGGACCGCCGCTGCGGGCAGACCAACGACATGGGGAACGCTTATATCGCGAAGATGGAGGAGGCGGACGGAATCCTGCTCGGCTCGCCAACCTATGTTGCGGATGTCTCGCCGGAGATCAAGGCATTGATGGACCGCGCGTGCCTTGTCTCCAAGGCCAACGACGGCCTCTTCCGGCGCAAAGTTGGCGCGGCGGTGGTCGCTGTGCGCAGGGCGGGAGCGATCCACGCCTTCGACGCTCTGAACCATTTTTTTATGATCAACGAGATGATCGTGCCCGGCTCGTCGTACTGGAACATCGGGATCGGCCTCCAACCCGGAGATGTAGAGAAGGATGAGGAGGGTATTCGCACCATGAAGACACTGGGGCGAAACATGGCGTGGCTGCTGAAGAAGCTCAAGAGCTGAGCAGCCAGAGGCTCAGGCGGTAGGTGATCCAGGCCATGGAGTAGGCAATCACACTCATGTAGGCGAACTGGAACAGCGGCCAGCGCCAACTGTTGGTCTCTCGCTTGACGGTGGCCAGCGTGGAGGTACACTGCATGGCCAGCGCAAAGAAGACCAGCAGCGACAGCGCGCCCGCCAGGCCGATGGAGTGGCGCAGCGCGAGGCCGACCTGGGGTGTCTGGTACAGCGTGCCCAGCGTGCTCACCACAGTCTCGCGCGCCACGAAGGCGGTCAGCAGCGCCACGCCTACGTTGCGGTCCAGGCCAAGCGGCCGCAGCGCAGGCTCCATCGCATTGCCTATCGCGCCGAGGTAGCTTTGCCCAATGGGACTGAGCTGGCCGTGATGCACTGGGAAGTTGGCCAGTACCCAGACGGCAAGGCTGGTGGCAAGAATGATGGTGCCCACCTGTTTGACGAAGATGCGCGCGCGATCCAGCAGGTTGATGCCCAGCGAACGCCACAGGGGAAGGCGAAACTCCGGCAGCTCGATGGCGAAGGCCGCATCGTCCTTGCGCAGCAGGGAGAGATGCAGCAGGCGCGACGTGATCAGCGCGGCCACCATGCCGATGGCGTACAGGCCCATCATGGCGCAGGCGCGCAGGCCCAGAAACTGGCCGATCACGGGCCGGTCCGGGATGAACGCGGCAATGATCATGGTGTAGAGAGGCAGCCGCGCCGAGCACGTCATGAACGGCGCAACCAGGATGGTGGTGAGGCGGTCGCGACGCGAGGAGATAGTGCGCGTGGCCATGATGGCGGGCACGGCACATGCGTAAGCCGACAGCAGCGGCAGGAACGAACGTCCGCTGAGACCGAAGCGGTACATCGAGCGATCCGCAATGACTGCGGCGCGCGCCATATAGCCGGAGTCTTCCAGCAACGCGATGACCAGGAAGAGAAGCAGGATCAGCGGCAGGTAGGTGAGCACCGAGACGACGCCCGCCCACAGGCCGTCGATTACCAGCGAATGCACAAAGCCGTCGGGAAGGAACGCGCCGAACCAGACGCCCAAGCGCGGTCAACAGTTTCTGGAAGAGGGCGCTGGCCGGTGCCGCGACTCGAAAGATGGTCTGAAACACACCCAGGGTGATGATGAAGAACAGTGCCGGGCCAAGCACGGGATGCAGGGCAAAGTGGTCGATGCGTCGCGACCACTCCGACGGCAGAGGACGGCGATAGAGTCCCTGGTTCTCAATCTCCGACATGCTGCGCGGACATCCGATCTGGCGCGGCTCGACATGAGGCTGCATCACAGGCAGCAATGGGGACTTGGCCGAAGCGCTCTTGACCCCCACGAATCGCTGGATGGCATCCATGCCGCCGCCTGTTCCGGCGCTCACCATGGCAACCGGCGAGTTCAGCGTCTGCGCCAGCGACAGGGGATCGAGATAGCCCTCGCGCGCGGCCAGAACGTCCATCATGTTGACCACCACCAGCGTGGGCAGATGGTGCGCAATCACCTGGCGGGCCAGTGTCATCTGGCGATGCAGTTGCGTGGCATCCAGCACCAGCAGCACAGCCTCGGGACGCGGCTGGCCCTCAATCTCGCCGCGCAGCGCGCGTACCGCAATGCACTGGTCTTCCGAGGTGAGGTCGCTCTCGTCGCCTTCCAGGCTCCAGACGCCGGGCAGGTCCAGCAGCCGGGTGCGTGTCCCCTTGATCTGGCCCTCGTGCTGCTCCACGGTCACGCCGGAGTAGTTGCCTACCTTCTGGCGCAGCCCTGTAAGCCGGTTGAAGACCGTTGACTTGCCTACATTGGGGGGCCCAATAATCGCAACTGTACGGAATCCTGGCAATCAGCCTTCCATCCTGACGGAGATCAGGGCCGCCGTCGCTTGGCGCAGTGCGACATCGGCGTCGTCCACGCGGTACACCGAGAGCGCGCCGCCGGAGATGCGCCGGATCAGCTCCACATGCGCACCAGGACAGAAACCCATGCAGCGCAGATAACAGAGATGGGGATCGTCCCCCATCTTCGAGATGAGGGCGTGGGTGCCAACGGCGAGATCGGAGAGCGGAATGGTCTGCGGACTCATGAGGTTAAACCAATCCAGCACATAGAAAATGCTGAAGGAATATATGTACCGATTGTATATAGGACTAATCCAGTCGTCAATCAAAGGGAGCCGTACTCCGCGCCGAATAACAGGTTCCAGCTCCCTGACACGTGAGGTTACATTGCCGATTTTGCAGGGCGATTCCAGCCGTTTGCCATGCTAAGGTGAAGGTGCGGTGCCCAGTACATTCAGTGACGAGCAGGAGTTCCCTGAGCCCGAGAAGCGGGGGTGGTGGCGCAGGTTGCGTGGGCCCATGCAAGGACCGCGGCATATTGCGGCGCGAGCGACATTTCTGGTGCTGCTGGGGCTGTCTTCGCTGTTTGGGGTGATGTGCGGGCTGATGCTGGTGTATTCCATCGACCTGCCGCAGATCGCTGAGTTGCAACGCTATCGCCCGGATACCACAACCGAGCTGCTGGACATTCATGGGCGGGAGATTGGGTCGTTCGCTCTGGAGCGGCGAGTGGTGCTGCCGTATACGGCCTTTCCGCCGGTACTGCGCCAGGCGCTGCTGTCCATCGAGGACAAGACCTTCGAGCGCAACTGGGGGGTGAACCTGGTGCGCGCTGTGGGCGCGGCGTGGCGCGACATCCACTCGCGAAGCCGCGCGCAGGGCTCGTCCACGCTGACCATGCAGTTGGCGCGGAACCTGTTTTTGTCCAATGAGAAGACCTACGGGCGAAAACTACAGGAAATCTTGCTGGCGATGCAGATTGAGCGGGTCTTTACCAAGGACCAGATCTTCCAGATGTATGCCAACCAGATCTACCTGGGCCATGGAACATATGGCTTTGAGGCAGCGTCGCAGTTTTACTTCAGCAAGCATGTGGGCGATCTCACCCTGCCGGAGGCGGCGATGCTGGCGGCGCTACCCAAAGGAGCGGAGTACTACTCGCCCATCAACCACCCGGAGCGGGCGTTGCGGCGGCGCAATCTGGTGCTCAGCGAGATGCGCAGTGATGGGAAGATCACCCAAGAGCAGGAGCAGGCGGCCGAGGCAACGCCGCTGGGGCTGAAGATCGAGCCTCCTCCTAACTCGGTCGCGCCCTACTTTGTGGAAGACGTTCGACAGCAACTGGAGAAGCAGTATGGCACCGAAGAGGTGCAGGGCGCTGGGCTCAAGGTGTATACCACGCTCGACCTGGACCTGCAGAGGGTGGCCAACAAGGCTGTGCTGGATGGAGCCGCGGCGTATGAGCGGCGCCATGGGTGGAAGGGGCATCTGTTCAACGGTGCGACGGCGGGGATGGACCTGGAGACGTACAAGCATCCGGACTGGGAAGGTGAGATCGAGCGAGGCGGGTACTATCACGCGCTGGTGACAGAGGTCGCACCGGAGCGCGTGATGGTGAGGATCGGGACATTGCGCGCGGTGATGACGCCGGCGGATTGGGCGTGGACGCAGAAGACGGCGGGAGACAGCTTCCTGACGGTAGGGGACGTTGTCTATGTGCGGCTTAGCGAGGGTTCGGCGGACGGCGTGCAGCACGCGCAACTGCAGCAGGACACCGGCGTGCAGGCGTCCATGATGGCGGTCGACAACTCCAACGGCGAGATACTGGCCATGGTGGGCGGACGGGACTTCGCGCTCTCCCAGTTCAACCGCGCCACCCAGTCGGAGCGAGAGGTGGGGTCGTCATTCAAGCCGTATGTGTATACCACGGCGGTGGAGGCGGGGGCCAAGCCGACCGACCTGATTGTGGATGGGCCGGTGAGCTTCTCCACCCCGAGCGGGCCGTATACACCGCATAACTACGAGGGTGACTACAAGGGCACCATGACCCTGCTCAATGCCTTCGCCGAGTCGCGCAACATTCCCGCCCTGAAGCTGGCCGACAAGGTGGGTATTCGCTCGGTCATCGCAACGGCTCATCGCTTTGGCGTGACCAGCAACATCCCGGAGTTTCTTCCGGTGGCCATCGGCGCGGCGGACATCTCGCTCGTAGAGCAGGTCGGCGCCTACAGTGTCTTTCCCAACGATGGAATCCGCATCGAACCGCACACCATTCGCAAGGTGGTGCGGGCAGACGGAATGCCCATGGATCAGCCGCCGCCGCAGGTCACCGAAGTGATCTCGGTGGAGACGGCGCGCACCATGATGCAGTTTCTGCAAGCGGTCACGCAGCATGGAACGGGTGCGGAGGCGGCTACCCTGAAGCATCCGCTGGGCGGCAAGACCGGCACAACCAACGACTTTACCGACGCCTGGTTCATCGGCTTCTCCCCGTCGGTCACCTGCGGCACGTGGATCGGCTACGACGACCGCCAGACGCTGGGTGAGAAAGAGACTGGCGCAAAGGCCGCGCTTCCCATGTGGATGGACTTTATGCGGGCGGCGATTGCAGGCAAACCCAACGAGGCCTTCGCGGTGGGTAATGAACCGAAGAAGCAGCTGGAGGTTCCGCTGCCGCCGCCTGCTGGTTCACCCGTGGTGAAGCAGCTTCCCAAGCAGCCCATCGAGACCGACCCCGACGCCATCGAGCCGGACGACAGTGCAACTCCATCGACGGCTCCGCAAAACGACGCCGCTCCGGCGCCAGCACCTCAATAGGGTCAGGTGTACTGGCGGCACAGCGCAAAGTATCTGCGCGCGCTGGCCACGTCACTGGCAATCTGCTCGCGCAGGGCCTCCGGGCTGGCAAAGCGCTGCTCGGCGCGCAAGCGGCTCAGGAAGGTAAGCCGCAGCGGAGTTTTCTCCGTAAGCTCAATCGGGTGAAAATCGAGCAGGTGGGACTCCACCGCGAACGACGCTTCGCCGAAGGTAGGCCGGACTCCGAGGTTGGTAACAGCCTGGAAGGTTTCGGCCTCGCTGCCGGAGCCCACGGCAAGCGTGGTGATATAGACACCATTGGCGGGTAGAAGCTCGTTGTAGGTCGCGAGGTTGATGGTCGGGACGGCGAAGCGAGTGCCAAATCCGCGGCCTGAGGCCGGTGTGCTGTCCACCGAGAAGGGAACTCCAAGCAGGGTCCGCGCGTGGCTGACGTCTCCCGCAACAATCAGCGCGCGAATGCGGCTGGACGAGACCGGTCCCCCTCGCAGACTGCGTGGCGCATAGGTGGTGACGGTGAAGCCTAGTTCGCGGCCCAGGGCCTGCAGGCCGGTTGGCCCCGTCACGCCTGCTTCGGCATGATGGCCGAAGCGGAAGTTCGCTCCCTCATGCACCTCCGTGACGTGGACGGCGCGGACCAGGACCTCGCTCGCAAACTCGCGGGCAGACTTGCGACTGAGCGCTTCGGTGAACGGAAGCACAAGCGTGGCGTCGATACCCGTGTCCGTCAGCAGTTCCAGCTTGCGCTGCAGTGGCGTAATCAGCGGCTGCGGTTGCTCGGGGCGGAGGACACGCGCTGGATGCGGGTCGAAGGTGATGGCCAGGGAGAGTCCTCCCAGAAACCGCGCGCGCGCGATCACCTCCGCAATCACAGCCTGATGGCCCAGATGCACGCCGTCGAAGTTGCCGATGGTGGCCACAACCGGGGCGGTCGCGGCAGGGAGTTCGTCGAGTTGGCGATAGATTTTCATTGTGGACTAACAGGCTTCGCTGCCTCCAGAGAAATGTCGAACGTGATCTGCAGGCCGTCGTAGGCCAGACGGATGTGCGGCGGCAGCGTGACGTTGGTGGCTTCGTGGTCGAGACCGTGCGAGATGTGAGTGAAGAAGGCGCGGCGTGGCGCGATCCGTTCCACCAGCGCGATGGAGTTGTCCAAATGCGAATGGGTGGGGTGGGGCTCACGGCGCAGCGCGTCCAGAATGAGAATGTCGAGGTCTGCGAGCAGCGGAAGACTCTCCGGATCGAGGTCGCTCAGGTCGGTGAGGTAGGCGGCAGAGCCAAAGCGGAAGCCGGTGATGGTCTGGCGTCCGTGGCGGACGGGGACGCGCAGAAATTTGACGCCAAATAGCTCAACCTCCGCGCCCTGCGTAGTGGGGATGCGATGCAGCTCGACCCGCGCCCTGGTCGGGTACTTGTGCTCGGAGCTGAACGTGTAATTGAAGATTCGCTCGATCGTGAGCGCGGTCTCTTCGTCGGCGTACAGCGGCAGGTTGCCGGACGAGTGGAAGCTCAAGGGGCGCAGGTCGTCCATGCCTAGCACGTGGTCGGCGTGGCCATGCGTGTACAAGACCGCGTCGAGCCGGTGGATGCCCGCGGCAATTGCCTGGGCATGAAAGTCGGGGCCGGTATCGATGACCACGTTGTGCCCCTCCCACGAAACTAGCACCGAGGGTCGTGTGCGGCGGTTGCGCGGAGAAGGTGCGGGCTCACCTCCGCCCGGCGATACGGAGGAGACACAGACCGCGCAATCGCAGCCCAGCGTGGGGACGCCCATCGAGGTGCCCGTTCCGAGAAAGGTGAGGGTGGCTTGCATGGCTGGCTAGCGGACAATCGTGGGTCGGCCGGGAACTCCCGGCGCACCGGGTGGGGGAGGCGGTTGGCGGTTGGCGGCGGAGCGCGCCAGCGCCTGAGTCACCTCCAGGAAGCCCATGCGAATCTCGAACAGCGCGTTGTCCATCAGTTGCGACTCGGCGGGTGTCAGGTTGCCCTTGGTTTTTTCGCCCAGGATGGCAAGCATGTCGATGCTCTGGCGCGCGCCCATCAGGTCGATCTTGGGCTGCTCGCCCGGCTTGGTCGCGCCGCCCAGTTGCACAATGGCGGTCATGTAGATTGAGTGGACGATCTGCTCGAAGTTCATCGCGGGCGGATGCTCCATGCCGGGGTTGGCGGCGCGTACGGCCGTGTCCAGGTGGTCCGCGGTTTGCTGATAGGCCGTGTTGGCCTGCTCCATCTCGCTGGCAGTCGGCAGAGGCGGGGCGTCCGCGGGGGGTTCGGGAGTGGACGACGCGGGCGGCTCGGGTGCGGCGGCGTGTGGCGACTTGAACTCAAGCGGCGGTGCGGGCGCGGCGGCGGGAACTTCGCGGGCCTCCGGCTCGGGCGATGGATCGGCATCGGGACGCGGTGTTCCGTCCATGGTGAACTTGCGGCGGTCGGTGACGACGAAAGGCTTGTTTGGTTCGGACATTGTTGGCACTCTTTTCAGATGGTTCGGATTCTGCGGTTCGATTGACGGCAACTACTGAGATCCTTGCTTCGACAGAATGACGAGCATAATCTGCGCTAGGGGACGGCGTAGGGCAACGCGATCGGTGTAGCGGTGCCTCCGGGATAGGTCAGGGTGAGTTTGCGGTCCAGCGCCTCCCTGCGAATAATGCCAAGGGCAAGCTGCGCCGGGCCATGCCCGCCGGTCATGCCGGATTCGCCAAGCTGGATCGATGCGACGCTGGTCAGCTCCGCTACAGGCTTGCCTTCCGCTTGCAGAAATGTTCCTGCCGCGGGAAGCGGACCAGTCAGCTCAAAGCCCGAAAATGTCCGATGCACCGCGCCGCGCGAGTGGATGCGCTCCACAATCTCCTGGCCAAGGTAGCAGCCCTTGGTAAAGTGTAGCGCGCGGGTTTGGCCGGTCTCCTGCGGCAGGTCGTGGGCTGCTTCGGAGTTGCGGATGTCGGTGCCATAACGCGGCGTGCCTTCCAGAATGCGAAGCTGCTCCAGTGCTTCGGGTAAGACCTGGATTGCGCCGGCGGCAATCAGTTCCTTTGTCAGCACGGCGATGCTTGCCGGATCGGCCCACAGCTCATATCGCGCAACCAATGGGCTATGCGCGTGCAGCGCTACGACGGACGTTCCTCGCCAGCCTACACTCTGTAGGCGCATGGGCTCGAAAGAAGCAGCGGTCAGGCCGATCTGGTCAAGTAAGACCGCGGCCTGCGGTCCAGCCAGGCTGAGTCCGCTGCGCTGGTCGCTGAATATCCGCAAGCTCGACATCGTCCATGATGATGAAATGGTCGAGGTGTTGCTGGATTGCATCTATCTGCGATGTGTCAGTTTCGAGGAGGAACTCGGGCTTTTCGGTGAGTGGATCGCGATAGATAGTGCAGTCGCCCTGGATGCGGCCCTGGGCGTTGAGGAGGAAGTTGTAGCAGCCCTCGCCGGGTTGGAGTGACTGGACATTGTTGGTGACCATTCCATTCAGCCAGCGGGTAGCATCGGGGCCAGTCACGCGAATCCAGCCTGTGTCCACCAGCGGAGCTACGCCGGCAGCGCGCAGCACAGCGGCCATCTGCCCTTCGATGGCGAGGGGCGCGAGCTGAAGATCGGCGGATTGCAGGGCTGGGCTCATTTCGGAGGTCACGCAAAACTGCGTACACTGTTAATTAGAGCATTTTCACAACCCCGTGGCATTGGAAAGATATTGCGATGTGGTTTTCCTTGATAGAAAACCACGTAGAATCCATACTTCTCCCTGACCACCCCTGTGAAAATGCTTATCGCGACCGCATGGGCCGGTTGCGCGGAGGTCGGATGGTGGGTGTGCTGCGCTGTCAGGTTGGGTGGAAGCGATCGGTCGGACGGGGGACCACACAAGGCCTGCTGGCGCTGGCCGTATTTGCGCTTTGCTTTTCGGCTGGACGCGCGCAGAGAATGCCGGCGCCGGACTCGGCAGCAGGAGCAAGCGCCGCGACCACACAGAACGCGCCGGCTGCGCAGAGCAAGGCGACGCACCCTGCGCTGACCAAGGACCAGGCAAAGGACCTGTTTAGCCGAGTCGATAAAATCCTCTCCTTCGTCAGCACAGACACGGGACTTCCGATTGCGCACAGCGTGAAGCGAAAGCTGATTTCGCGCGACGAGGTGAACAAGTTACTGCGTCAGAAGTTCGATGAGGATGCGGGAGCAAAGCGGCTGGCGCGAGAAGAGATTGTGCTCAAGAAGTTTGGGCTGCTGGACCGCGACTTCCACCTGCGGCCGTTCATGATCTCGTTGCTGACCGAGCAGGTGGCGGGTTTCTACGACGACAAAACGAAGACCGTGAACCTGTTGGACTGGATAGAGCCGGACGAGCAGGAGCCGGTGCTGGCGCACGAGTTGACCCACGCATTGCAGGACCAGACCGTCGGTCTGACAAAGTGGTCGGAGGTAGGTTCGGACGCGATTGCCGGGAACGCGCAGGAGGACAACCAACACATCCAGACCGACGAGGCAGACGATGCGCGCGACGCCGTGACCGAGGGCCAGGCAATGCTGGTCTATTGCGACTACACGCTGCGCTCCACCGGTAAGACGCTGCAGAACTCGCCCGAGATGATGCAGCGGCTGAAGGACACACTTTCGGACACCAGCGGATCGCCCATGCTGGCGCGCGCTCCGCTGCTGCTGCAGAAGTCGCTGATGTTTCCCTACAACCAGGGCTTGGGCTTCGAGGACGCCATCCTGGTGAAGGGCGGGAAAGATGCTGCATTCAGCGCGGTGCTGGCTAATCCTCCGGCTTCCACCTTCGAGATTCTGCATCCGGCTGCGTACATGGCCCATGTGCCGGTTCCCGTGCTGCGTCTTCCCGACATTCATCCGCTGATCGACGCTGAGTACGCGCCGTACGATGTGGGCGTGATGGGCGAGTTCGATGTGCAGATCCTGACGGAGCTGTTTGGCGGAGATGCAGCCTCGGAGGCGCTCACGCCGCAATGGAAGGGCGGCATCTACTATGCGGCGCAGAAGAGGTCGGCGGTGACAGACGCGGAGAAAGAATCGACCGCATCGATTGCGCTGCTGTATGAGTCGAAGTGGAGGGACCAAGCCGCGGCGCGGGCGTTCCTGCAAGTGTATACGGGCCAGTTGCCGCGTAAGTACTCGGGGCTGGTGCGTCGCACCGCAGATGAGGCGGACGATAGCGAGCAGATCTACACCACCAACGAGGGCGATGTGCTGCTGTCCATCGACGGCACGGGCGTCTTCATCAGTGAAGGATTCCCCCTGCAGCTTGCACGCAAGCTGCGCGATAGCATTGTGAGCGTGCAGTCGGATGGGCCTCTACAGTTGGCGCGCTTAAAGATAGAGCACAGCCCCGTTGCTTTCGATCCTGGACAGTCGCTCGTGCATATTTTTTCTTCGGCAGGAGTGATGAAGGCGGCAATCCGCCCGGAAGGCCCTGCTGCGGAACGATATACTTTAGACAAGCGATAATCACATTGCCCATGGAACCGGTAGCCGGGAAGTCATCGGTAGCGACGCATTGCGGCGTGGCCGGATGAGGAGAGAAAGAATTGCAGACGGCGGAGATTGGCATCATCGGAGGCAGCGGCCTGTACGCCATGCCTGGACTCACGTCCGTGCGTGAACAGCGCGTGGAAACGCCCTTCGGCGACCCTTCGGACGCATTCATCCTGGGCGAGTTGGAAGGGCGCAAAGTGGCGTTTCTTGCTCGCCATGGGCGCGGCCACAGAATTCTTCCCAGCGAGTTGAACTTTCGCGCCAACATCTATGCCATGAAGAAGCTGGGCGTGGAGCGGATTCTTTCCGTTTCGGCCGTGGGATCGCTCAAGGAAGAGCACAAACCCACCGACTTCGTGATCCCCGACCAGTTCATCGACCGCACGTTTGCCCGTGTCGGAACATTCTTCGGCGAGGGCGTGGTAGCCCACGTCGGTTTTGGCGATCCGGTCTGCGCCACCGTGTGTTCGGCCATTGAGCAGGCCTGCGCGCAGGTTGGCGTGGTGGGTAAGCGCGGTGGCACCTATGTCTGCATGGAGGGGCCGCAGTTCTCCACCCGCGCCGAGTCGAACCTCTATCGCAGTTGGGGCGCGGACGTGATCGGGATGACCAATCTACAGGAGGCCAAGCTCGCTCGCGAGGCCGAAATCTGCTACGCCACCATGGCCATGGTGACAGACTACGATTGCTGGCGCGCTGGGCATGACGACGTCACCGTAGAGCAGGTGGTCGCGGTGATCCACCAGAACGCCGATAATGCCGCGAAGGTCGTCCGGGCGGCGGTGGCTTGTATGCCGAAGGAACGAGGCTGCGCATGCGCCAGCGCGTTGAAATACGCCGTGATGACCGACCGGGCGGCAATTCCCCAGGCAGCACGGGAGAAACTAGGATTGCTTCTTGGGAAATATATGTAATGTTTATTGTTACATCAATGATCGATATTGAAATATTTGCTTCTGAAGAAGTTACATAATCAATCCATAAACCCATAATGAGTTACATATTGGCTTCAAGAAAGCGGTAGCATGGCAATTCTAGTGGTTGGATCGGTGGCGTTCGACAGCATTGAAACGCCGCACGGCAAGGTAGAATATTGTCTGGGCGGCGCGGCGACGCACTTTTCGCTGGCTGCGAGCTACTTCACCCAGGTGCGCGTGATCGCGGTGGTTGGCGAAGATTTTCTGCCCAGCCATGAGGCGGTATTCAAGGCGCGCGGCATCGATATTCAAGGCATCGAACATGCGCCCGGACTGAGCTTTCATTGGACCGGGGCCTACGCGGGAACCATGAGCGAAGCGCAGACCCTGGGCACCGACCTCAACGTCTTCGAGCGCTTCGAGCCGAAGATCCCCGAGGCTTACACCGATAGCGAATACTTGTTTCTGGCCAACATCGACCCCGTGCTACAGGCGCGTGTGCGCAGCCACATGCCGAAGGTGCGCATGGTCTGCGGCGACACCATGAATTACTGGATCTCCTCCCATGCCAAGAACCTCGCCAAGGTGCTGCGCGACCTGGATGTGCTGCTGATCAACGATGGCGAGGCGCGGATGCTCTCGGGCGAGCAAAACGCAGTGCTAGCCGCGGAGAAGGTACTGGCCATGGGGCCCAAGTCTTTGGTAGTGAAGCATGGCGAATACGGCGCGACGGCGTTCTTCGGGCAGCATTCGTTTCCCGCTGCTGCAGCGACGCCGAGGCCATTTCGTGCACCTGCTTTGCCGCTGGCCGAAGTGGTCGATCCCACCGGCGCGGGCGATTCGTTCGCAGGCGGGTTCTACGGCTACATCGCCTCGCAGCCGGAGTTGACGCCCGCGGTCTTTCGCAGGGCGATGTTCTACGGCGGCGTCATGGGGTCGTTTGCCTGCGAACGCTTCGGCACAGAGCGCCTACAGGCTGTAACCCGCGAAGAGATTGACGCGCGCTTCGAAATCTTCCGGGAGATATCGCATCTTGACTCCGCGACGGTCTAAATCGGAACGAACGATCACGGCGCCACGCGGTGCTCTCTCGCGCGGCCCCTGGCGCCCCACAGCAGCGGTTGTTCCGCCCGTCTGCGATCCCGACGAAGTGCGTCCCGCCGCGCGCGAAGAGATCTACCAGGTCGTGATGGGAGCTGTGTTGCTTGGTTTCATGGCGCTGATCCTATGCTTCAGTCGCGGCTACGGTTTGTTGTATGGCGACGCGGTGGCGCACCTGGGCATTGCTCGCCGGATTTTGGACTCGCGCAATCCAGGACTGGTACAACTCGGCAGTGTGTGGCTGCCTCTGCCGCACCTGCTGATGCTTCCGTTTGTACAGAAGATGGAGTGGTGGCAGAGCGGGCTGGCCGGCGCATGGCCGTCGCTGGCATGTTATGTGCTAAGCGTGGCGGGGTTCTTTCGATTGTGCCGGCAGATGCTAGTGCCGCGCTGGGCATTGCTGGCAACCGCGTTCTACGCGCTCAACCCCAACCTGTTGTATCTTTCCACGACTGCCATGACGGAGCCTCTGTTTCTTGCCCTGATGATTTGGATCGTGCTGATGACGATGCGTTGCGTCGACGCTATTCAGGCGGATCAACCTTCGCAGGCCTCTCTTCGGATGGTTGTGCTCGGGCTACTGATCTTTGCCGCGGTGTTCACCCGCTACGACGGATGGGTCTTGGGTGCGGCGGTGTGGTGCGTGGTGGCTTGGCAACTGGGTCGCGCGCAAGGTCTGGCTCGTAGTGTGGCCCCGGCGTTCGCGGCGTTTACCCTGCTTGCCATCGCGGGGCCAGTGCTGTGGTTGTGGTACAACCAGCACTTCAGCCACGATCCGCTGGACTTCATGCGCGGGCCCTACTCGGCGCCGGCCATCGAGAAAAGGACCTCGCCGCCGGGATCCAAACACTATCGCGGTTGGCACAATCCGGGGTGGGCACTGCTGTTCTACACACGCACGGCGCAGGTGGTTGCGGCGGCGTGGGAGACAGGCTTCGCGGTGATGGCGGCGGCAGTGGCTGGGCTGTGGATTGTTCTGCGGCGGCGAATTGCGCGCTCTTCGCTGCTGCTGTGGGTTCCGCTGGCTTTTTATGTTTATTCGGTTGCGTACGGTTCGGTGCCGATCTTTATTCCGCAGCTTTATCCGCACTCATACTACAACGCACGCTATGGCATGGAGATGTTGCCTGCGCTGGCTCTGTTTGCTTCGATGGCGGCAGCCGAGATGGAGCAGCAGATTGCAAGGGCGCGCGCTGCGTCGACAGATGCTGCCTCAACGAATACCCGTGCCGGGACATTCGTGCGCCCACTGTTTCTGACGGCGCTGGTGCTAGTGCTGCTGAACCCGCTGGCGATGGTCTACGGGACAGCTCTGGTGCAGCAGTGCGCGAAATTTATCGAGCGCCACCCCAGCAATTTGCTGGCGAACTATGCGCCTCCGCTGGTGCTGAAGGAGGCGCTGGTGAACTCGACGACGCGTGTGCCGTTTGAGCGGAACCTGGCCCTGGTGCTACAGGACCTTCCGCCGGGCGCGCCGATCCTGATGCAGGAGTCAGACCACATCGGGGCACTGCAGGACGCTGGTATCCCGCTGCGGCAGACCATCAACGAAAGCGATTACGACAGTTGGCACGCAGCCTTGCAGGCGCCGGCGGACCATGCTGCGTTCGTCGTGGCGCTGGCTGGAGACGCGGTGTCGAAGGCGGTCGAGCAGCATCCCCAGGGGTTGCAGGAACTGACCATAATGTGCAGTACAGGCCAGCCATGCGCACGGATCTACCAGTCCGAACACTTTGCTGTCGCAGGTTCCCTGGGAGACAAATAATAAGAGTGCTACCATCGCAGCGAAGAGAAAATCCTATGATTGCGACGTTGCCGATTCACTTCAGCACGATTGAACAGATGGCGTTCTATCAAGACGCCGCTACGCAGTTGTTGATGGCGAGCAATGCCACGGACAAGGTGGTGGCGTTCAACGATGAAGAGGAGGACTGAGATCAACTCGACTCTACAGACGACGGTCCCGTTTGTGAAGGCGCATGCCTGCGGCAACGACTTCCTGATTCTTCAGGAGGCGTTAGCGGGCGGCGCTCATGCTGAGCTTGCGCGCAGGCTGTGTGCGCGCAACACCAGCATTGGCGCAGATGGAATCGAATTTTTGCAACACCGCGCCAACGGCGAGTTCTTCCTGCGTCTCTTCAATGCCGATGGCAGCGAGGCAGAGCTTTCGGGCAATGGAACGCGCTGCGTGGCTGCGTGGCTCGCGCATAGCGAGGGCCTGCGCCAGGTTGCGCTGGGCACACAGGGCGGCGTGAGGAACTGCCGCGTGATCGAGGCGAATGACCCCGTGTATCTAATTGAGAGCGAGATGGGCGTGCCTCGCGTTGAGGCGCGGACCATTGAGATTCCCGGCGTGGGCGCGGTTGCTGGGGCAATCGTAGACATGGGCAATCCTCACTTCGTTCTGTTTGTGGATCGTGAAGACTTTGGCGCGCACGGAATCACCTGGCAGGAGCTGGGCGCGAAGATTAGTTCCAATCCTCTCTTTCCCCAGGGGACCAACGTGGAATTTGTTCAGGTGCGCGCGGCAAATGAGATTGCCTTTCGCATCTTTGAGCGCGGATGCGGGCCAACCCTGTCTTCCGGCACTGGCACCTGCGCATCTTCCGCCGCAGCCATGTCTCTACGCGGAACATCGCGCGAACTGACCGCAATCGCCGAAGGCGGTTCGCAGCACACCGCCTGGCCCTCGAACGATGCCATAATGCGGCTCACCGGACCGGCGGAGATCGTATGCCGGGGCGAGGCATTTTTACGGGAAACACCCGCGGAGGTGGCAGTTTGAGCGCGGCGGCGCGCGCACGGATCAAACCTGCCCCGCTGCGGACCGGCGCAACCCTGGCTGTGCTCTCGCCGGCCAGCACGCCTAAGCCGGATTTGGTGCAGAAGGGCATGGATTGCCTGCATCGACTTGGCTACCGGACTGTGCTGTTGCCTCATGCGCTCGATCGCGGGCCGCTCTACTACGCGGGGACGGTGGAGCAGCGAGTCGCGGACCTGCACGCAGCCTTCGCCGATGCAGCAATCGATGGGATCGTATGCACACGCGGCGGATGGGGTTCGGCAGAGCTGCTGCCCCATCTGGACGCGGAGCTGGTCCGCGCCAACCCGAAGGTCTTTGTGGGATACAGCGATCACACTTCGCTCCATCTATGGCTTGCCCGCGAGGCGGGGCTGGTAACTTTCTATGGGCCCATGGTAGCGGCGGACTTTGCGCGTCCGGATGGCATCGACCACGCCAGTTGGGGCCATACGATGGGCAGCGATGAGGCATGGTCACTGTGCTCCGAGGCCGGACTGCGCATGTTGCGCCCCGGAACCGCTGAGGGAACGCTGTCCGGCGGATGTCTTTCCATCCTCGCCGAGTCACTGGGCACGCCCTACGCCGCACTCCCAGCCAGCGCGGACGCGCCGCGAATCTTATTTCTTGAGGATATTGGGACCAAACGATATCAATGGGACCGCATGCTACTGCATCTGCGCTACGCGGGGCTGCTGAAGCATGTCAGAGGCATCGTCTTCGGCGATATGAAGCAGTGCGTCGCGCCGGAGGAAGATGCGCTGCTGGAACAAGCCATCCTCCATGCGCTCGCGGATTTTAATGGGCCGATTGCGATTGGGCTGCGCTCGGGCCATGTCGATACGCCTAACATTACGCTGCCGCTGGGAGTGCGTGTGCGGCTGGACTTCACCGTAGCAGGCAATCCGAGGATTGATTTTCTCGAAGCAGCCACTAGCTTCTAGCTAGAGGCCACGAACTAACGGCTATCAGCTTAGTCACTGGAGATTATGCCGAGTCCTAAACATATCCATCTGATTGGCATCTGCGGAACGGCAATGGCGTCGCTGGCGGGCATGCTGCAGGCGCGCGGGCACCGCATTACAGGTTCGGACGCGGCGGCTTATCCGCCCATGAGCGACCTGCTGGCCGGGTTGGGGATTCCCCTCCACCAGCCGTATTCCGAGGCAAATCTGACGCCACGTCCGAACCTCGTGATCGTGGGCAACGCCATCTCGCGCGGCAACGTCGAGCTGGAATTTGTGTTGGACGCGCGCATTCCATTTACTTCGATGGCGGCGGTGCTGCACGACGAGTTTCTTCCGGGACGCGAGTCGCTGGTCGTCGCCGGTACGCATGGCAAGACGACCACCACAAGTATGTTGGCATGGATCTACGAAGTGGCTTCGCAGACGCGGCCGGAGTTTGCGCCATCGTTCCTTATTGGCGGCGTTGCGGAGAACTTCGGCACCAGCTTTATGGTGCGGCCTGTAGTGGATGAAGTCCTCCAACCTTTCCTGCTCGAAGGCGATGAGTACGATACGGCGTTCTTCGACAAGGGGCCAAAGTTTCTGCACTATTTCCCCGACGCGGCGATCCTGACCCATGTGGAGTTCGATCACGCAGACATCTATGTCAACCTTTCCGCCGTGAAGACGGCCTTCAAGCGTCTGGTGAACCTGGTCCCGCGGCGCGGACGGCTGGTGGCGTTCGACGGCAGCGAGAACGTCAGCGAGTGCGTGGCGCGTGCCTTCTGCGCGGTGGAACGGTATGGCTTTCATCCGGACTCGCATTGGAGGCTGACGGAGTTTCGTCAGCAAGGGACGGAGTCGCACTGGACGCTGCTGCGCGCGGGCGAACGGTTTGCCGAGCTGCGTTTGCCCATGGCTGGCGAACACAACGCACTGAATGCAACGGCTGCGGCAGCCCTGGCTGCGGGACAGGGAGTTCCTGCGGCAGCGATTGTGCATGCGCTGGCCACCTTCCGCTCCGTGAAACGGCGGCTGGAGGTTCGCGCCGAAGTCAACGGAGTGACCATCATCGACGATTTCGCGCACCATCCCACCGCAATCCGCGAAACGCTGCGCGCGCTGCGGAAGGCTTACCCTGGCCGCAGACTTGGGGCAATTTTGGAACCGCGCTCGAACACCTTGCGCCGCAATGTCTTCGAGGCCGATCTGGTGGAGAGTCTTGCCCTGGCCGATCGCAGCGTTCTGGCAGCGGTCTTCAACTCGGAGGCAATCCGGCGGGCGAG
>CAWERM010000119.1:0-19138 GCA_963810995.1 uncultured Acidobacteriaceae bacterium
ACTCGCCGCCACTCACGTGAATCTTGCACTCCGTTGCCTTGCGAAAGGGGATAATCCCCGTGATCGAGCCGATGCACCAGTGCCCCCGAGACCAGAAAATCCAACTCCCCATCCTTGCGAATGTTCAATCCATGACTCATCGCGTCAATTCTCCTGATCTTAGTCACTGTGTTTATTGTGAAATCGAAAACCGTAAAGATTATAAACTGGTCTGACCTCTGCGTGAAAGGTTAGCCGGCACTTCCCGTCACCTTCTTCACATCGGCCAGCACCTGCTCCGGCGTCCACTCATTGCCCGGATAATAGCGGACCACCTTGCCATCCGGGCCGATCAGAGTCGTCGAGAGTGTGTGGGTAATCATCGAATCCGCATTCTCAGTCATGCCCAGGTCAAAAAACTTTGCCATCTCTACGAGCACCGGCTTGTCCGGCACGGCTAACTCCCAATGCGCAAAGGCATTTTTCGCGTCACTGCCCATGTAAGTCACTCCATAGGCGCGCAGCCGCTCCGGCGTATCGTGCTCCGGATCAAAGCTGACCAAGAGCAGGTGCGATTTTGCGTAGAGCGCTGGGCTTGCCGCCAACATCTTTTCCAGAGCGGCAAAGTTGCGCGTCACCCTCGGGCAAAATTCTGGCGACGGGCAGCGAGTGTAAATAAATGTGATCAACAGCGTTTTGCCTTTGAACTGGCCGAGATGAATCGGCCGGCCATCCTGATTGCGCAACTCGAAGTCCGGAACCATATCGCCGGGCGCGGGCACATGATAGGAAACCGCGGGCTTGTAATCGGGCTTGGCCTGCGCCACCACGACAATATGGTCAAGCACCACAGTCTCTTCTGCGCTCCTCGATACCAGTACGTCCGCGGTAATCACGCTGGGCAACAGCGGCTCCGGCACGGTGCGCTTGGAATCCCGCGTAGGCGGACATCCTGGTCGGGGCCGACGGCGCGCTCTGGGGTCGCCTTGAAGAACAACGCCGGGCGCGAGGCGTTGAAGGCGTTGACGTAGAGGCCGCCAGCGCCGCACGTCGAGGCTTCCTCGGCGCGCGCGTCGCGGGCTTGAGGGTGGGTTATGTCCGCCGCCCAGATTTCTTGGAAGTCGAGTGGTGCTTCCAGTTGCACCTGCCGCAACGGCAGCGCCGGCGCGTTCTGGATCGCCTCAGCCACGACCGCGGCGGGTTCGTCCAGGCGCAGGAGGCTCGATACGGAGCCGAAGGTGTTGGGATCTTGTCGCTCAGGTCCACGACGCGCTCGTCGTCGAGCAAGCCGAGCCGGAAGTGATAGCCGTCTTGAAACTGCAAACCGGGGGTGCTGAAGCGGATGATTTCATGGTGAAAGCTCGAAAGTCGTTGTCCTTTTGCGTTGACTCGCGCGGACACTCTAGGAGAATGCAAGCGTGCCGTCAACCGGGTGAGTTTGTTTTGGATGCGCGGCGCGGAACCGAGTGGAATGGATGAAGCCTGTTGCCGACGAGTGATTTTCTGCACGCTGCGGTTGGAGCCGCCGCCGCTCGACAAACTACGGCTCGGCGCCAAAGTAGCTCTGCCCCGGCAGCCGCGTATCGAAGTAGCCCTTCACCACAAACCTTGTGAGTTTATGGGTGCCCCATCCATGACGGTTCTATCGTCATGGGTGGGATTGCCACACTAATGTCGACCGATGCAACGGCATCCCGGTTCGCCAGCGCCACATAAAGGGTCTTCCCGTCCGGACTGAAATCCAACGCGCAGGGGTGCGTCCCCGGCTTCACCGGATCGCTCGGCTTCAGCAGCGCCAGCCTCCGCCCCACCGTCCCCTTCTTCAGATCGAGTTCCACCACCTCGCTCGCATTCCACAGCGCTACAAATCCGCGCGTCCCATCCTTGGATACCGCCACCGCCTCCGGATACGTGCTTGGCACCGCATCGCTCTCCGATAGGTCGAATCGCGTCAACACCTTCCCAGTCATTGCATCGATCATCAACGCATCGTCGGAAAGATTGTCCGCCACCAGCACGCTCACCCGCCACCAAACCGGGTGCCCCATTCATGGCAGTCATATCGCCATGAGTGGGTGGTATCACAGCAATCGCCGCCGGATACGGCACTCCCATCGCCCCATCCGCCCCGCCAATCAGCTTCGTCCTCCGCGCCCCCTCCAGCTTCTGTAACCCAATCGGAATCAATCTCTCCGGCGTAATCTTTCCTGCATCGAACCCATACACTGCAATCCCGTTCCCCACATCCCCCTTGTCACTCCCCGTCGGATCGGTCAGCGAAGCCATGCTCGCGTACAGATGTTTTCCATCCCCACTGAACGCCAGTCCCGAGTACAGCGTCTGCTTGCCTGTCGTCGCTGTCCTGTCGTCGGGATAGTCCATCACCTTCCCGGTCTGAGTATCCATCACCGCCAGCGATTGCTCATACTTCGACTCGAACGTCCCATATCCTACATTCACCGTCACCACATAACGCCCATCCGGCGATACCGCCATTGAGATCGGTTCCGAGTTCACACGCTGCGGGCTCCCCGGCACCACTCCCAACTGCTTGCTCGACGGCAGGTCCACCACCGTCCCCTGCCCCTGCGCCACCGCACCCCCCAGCATCGCCGCACCCAACCCCACCCACATCCTACTCCTCAAAATCTGCTTTCGCATTGTCCCGCCCCCTGAATATTTCCTGCACTCACCCTAACAAATCACTCTTTTGCTTCCATTACAAAACTCTTACACAGCACACGAACCAAGCCCTGCTAGCGTTGAATCCAATCTGATGTAACGGTAACTTCCGAGGTTTATCCGACACATGTCTCCAGCCCTTCTCACTCCCGATGCACCCGCCGCCGAGCCGCATACGCAGACTTCAGACCGCGTCATTTCCATCTCCGCGAACGCCGTCCCCCAGGGCCGTGCCGCCCTGCGCCGCGCCGCCGAAGTCGCCCGCCAGATCAAGCAGGACCTGCGTATGGGCCGCGAGTATCAGCAGGGCCGCGTCAACTGGATCACCGCCGTCGTTATGACCCTATTCCACATCGGCGCCATAGCCGCACTCTTCTGCTTCTCCTGGAAAAACTTTGCTGTCTTCGCCGTCATGTACTTCTTCGCCATCAACGTCGGCATCGGCATGTCCTACCACCGCTTGCTCACCCATCGCGGATACCGTGTTCCCAAGTGGCTGGAGTACTTCATCACCGCCTGCGGCACCATGGCCCTCGAGGGCGGGCCCATCTTCTGGGTCGCCACCCATCGCGTTCATCATCAAAACTCCGACCACGAAGGCGATCCGCACACTCCCCGCGACGGCACCTGGTGGTCGCACGCCGGTTGGATCATCTCCGGCCGCGCACTCCACTCCGAGACTGCCCTGCTTGGCCGCTACGCCCCCGACCTCACCCGCGACAAAGGCCATGTCTGGCTCTCCAAGTACCACTGGCTCCCGCTCACCATCACCGGCCTGGCGCAGCTCGCCCTCGGTGCAGCTCTCGCGCCCGCCGGCCATGTTGTCTACGGAGCCGTCTCCATGCTTCTCTGGGGAACCTTCCTGCGCGTCACCCTCGGCCTGCATGCCACCTGGCTGGTCAACTCAGCAACCCACCTCTTCGGCTCGCGCCGCTTCGACACCAAGGACGACTCGCGCAACTCCTGGTGGGTCGCCCTCCTCACCGGCGGCGAAGGCTGGCACAACAACCACCACGCCCACCCCGTCAGTGCCCGCCACGGCCTCACCTGGTACGAGTTCGACATCAACTACTACGGCATCTGGGTCATGGAAAAGCTCGGCCTCGCCCGCAAAGTCGTCATCGCCCGCTATGACAAAGCCAGCCCCAAACCCGCCGGCGTCCTCTAAACCACCTCATACTGGGTGCCCCGTTCATGACAGCTTTATCGTCATGAACGGGAATCAAATCGGGTGCCCCGTCCTTTCACGGCTTCGTCGTAAAAGGGTGGGTTATCATTCGCGGTAGCGAACGACAGGTGCCCCATTCATGCTCGATATACCGGGGTCCCCGGCGAGTGACCTTGCTCGCTGGGGTGGTTGAGCTCATGGGTGGGATAGTTCACCCTGCATGCTCTGTCATTCTGAGCGCAGCGAAGAATCCCGCATTTGTTTCTTCGTCGTCAACCACAACCAGCAATCTTCCCTCACCCCTCCCCCATCCCCAACCCTCGCTCCACAATCTCACCCGCCCTTACTAATCCACCTCTTTCACCTCCAGCGTATAAGCGTCTTCGTCCTCCATGCTCCCCTCCTCGTTGGCTGCAATGCGGTGCCAGATTCCAGCCTCTTCGAGCACCCGCGCCACATCCTCCGCGTCGCTGCGATGCCCGAACGCCCCCAGCACAACCGTCGTCCCATCGTCGATCGCCTCATCGGCGACCTCCACCTCCTGCCCCGGAAACATTCCCATCTTATCCCGCAGGATTGTCATCGCCCGCCCCATCTCGCGTTGCTGCACTATGATCTGCAACGCCACCGGAGGCCCTCCATAGAACGATCCACTCCCGCTATGCGCCTCCGCCACATCGCGCACATCGATCTCCATCCCCTCCGCCTCCAGTAGATCGCATGCCTCCCCAGCCGCAATCGCGTCATGGAACGTCGTCAACACCGCCAGCCCCTTCGCCAGCCCCTTCGCCACGGGCTCCGGCTTCAAATCAGGCTCACGCTGCGCGCCCGTATAAAACTCCGTACCAAGATAGACCCCGCCCCCCGCTAAACGCCCTGCCTCGGCAGCGAATCCAGACTTCACCTCCGGCTGCAATCTCCGGCTTGCCATCTCGCTGCGCAGCACACCATGCGCCTCATAGGTCAGATCCTCGGGCCGCGCCGCAAGCTTCAGCAGCTCCTCGTCACTCATCTCCCGATACAACTCCACCAGCCTCTGCCACTGTCCCCGCGAATCCAGCTCATCTCTCATCGCACGAGAATAGCACCCAACATTGAACTTCCCACCCTCCCTCTGCGTAGTACACTTAGCTCCAACCACGATTCTGACGAGGGTGCCCATGCTCTTCCTCATTCTTCTCGCCCTGCTCTACTTCCTCCCCACCGTCATCGCAGCCAGTCGCGGACACAGCATTGCCCTCATCCTCATACTCAATCTCTTCTTTGGATGGACCGTCATCGGCTGGTTCGTCATGCTCATCTGGGCGCTCGTCTCTTCTCCGCCCTACTACCACGTCGCCCACGTCCCCGGCGCATATTACTACTACCCGTCCAACTATTGGCGCCGTTGATCCCCGATACCTCTGTCCGAATCACGCCATGAACATCAACCGACGCCGCGGAGCCATCGCCCTTGCCATCACCCTTGGGGTGCTCATCGTCGGCGGCCTCATGGCCTACAACATCGCCTGGATCATTCTCTACAAGGGTCGAATCGCCGCCGTCATTCTCGGCCTCATCTTCTTCTCCCTGCTCGTCACCGGCGTCATCCTCAACACCGTCTTCCTGGTGCGCGAAGTCCACCGCAACGAGCGTCAGGACTCCTTCCTCAATGCCGTCACCCACGAGCTCAAAACCCCCATCGCATCCATCCGCCTCTACCTCGAAACCCTACAACGCCGTGAACTCCCCGAAGCCCAGCGCGCCCAGTTCTACCAGATCATGCTGGCAGACTCCGACCGTCTCCTCGCCACCGTCGAGCAGGTCCTCAAGGCCGGCGAAATCGGCGCGCGCCGTCCCCACGACCGCACCCTCCTCGAACTCGCTCCCCTGGTCTCCGACTGCATCGCCATCACCCTCCTGCGCCACCACCTCCACCCCGAATCCATCCAGCTCGAACCCGTCCCCGGCAACGTTCGCCTGCACGTTCGCGCCGTCCCCGAAGACCTTCGCACCGCCGTCCTCAACCTCCTCGACAACGCCGTCAAATACTCGCCCAACGGCGTACACGTCCGCTGCACCATGGCCATCTACCGCTACACCAACGTCGCCCTCGCCATAACGGACACCGGCGTTGGCATCGCTTCCAACCATCTCAAACGCATCTTCAAGCGCTTCTATCGCGTCCCCGGCCGCAACGCCGTGCGCATCAAGGGCACCGGCCTCGGCCTCTTTCTGGTCCGCGCCATCGCCCGCCAGCACGGCGGCAGCATCCACGCCTCCAGCCCCGGCCCCAACCAGGGAGCCACCATCACCCTCACCCTCCCCCTCGCCGATCCCACCGCGCATTAGCCTGTATCGACATTTAGCTCTTGAGTGCTGATAGTTGGATTTGTTGCTGTTGGATCTGCTGCTGTTGCTCTTGCCTGTCAAGGGCCAAAGGCCCGTCCTATCCTAGCCTGGGGCGAACGGGGTCCCCGGCCAGCTTGCTGGCTGGGGTAGGTAGCCCCAGGTTTACGTCCCATCGCAGGCCTGCGGGCTGAAAGCCCGCGCTACGGCTCCCAAAATGTCCATACGGCCTCGTTCTCTAATTTTGCTTCTGAGATAGGTCCGGGCTTCAGCCCGGACATTCGAGACAACCAACAGAGCGGGCTTTAGCCCCCGGGACATGCCCTCCGCCAATCCTGAACACAAAACAGCCAAACCCAGAGCTCGCCCCATGTTCTACGATGAATCCATGAACAGCGAATGTTCCATGCATGGCGAACAGCCAAACGCCCAGTACACGCCCGAACAGCTTGCTGCGATCCGGTCGCTCGATGAGCCATCTACGACCACGTCCAGACGTGCGATCTCGAAGTCTGCGGAGTTCGCGGCAATGGCAACCGGAGCACTCGTCGCCTACGCGTTCTGCAAATTCCTTCATCCAGCATTGATGCCGATGCTGACGATAACAGCCTTCCCTGGAGGCCTAGCAGCAATCTACGTCGGCAGGCGGATCATATTCGGACGCCCGCTGAAGAATAAGAGAAGTTTGATTTTATATGCGTTCCTACTTGGGATGCTCGTTGCAAGCAGTCTATGGGGGCTGCGTCATCTTCCATGACAGAACCAACACCATCTCCGTTGATCGCCCTCATCGAAGACGAAGAGCACCTTGCCCAGGGTCTGCTCTTCAACCTCGCCGCCGAGGGCTATCGCACTCACCACGAATCTGACGGGGACGCCGCACTCGCCTATCTCCTCGGACCGCCCGAACCCATCTCAGCCATCGTCCTCGACTGCATGTTGCCCGGAGCCGACGGCTTCACCATCGCCCGCGCCCTGCGCGACGCCCAGTGCTTCACTCCTATCCTCATGCTCACCGCCCGCGCCCGCCCCCAGGACATCCTAGACGGCCTCGAAGCCGGTGCCGACGACTACCTCCCCAAGCCCTTCAACCTCAACATCCTCCTCGTCCGCATCAAGTCCCTCCTTCGTCGCACCGCATGGCAGTCCACCCAATCCTCTTTATCATCCGCCAGCTCTTCTTTGTCTTCCCGTAGCGCAAACGGGGTCCCCGGCGAGCTTGCTCGCGGGGGTGGAGCGGAGGGATCTGCTTCTGTCTTTCCAGAATCCACCCCTGCAGACATCTACTCCTTCAACCAACGCACCATACGTTTCGACGCCCTCGAACTCATCGCGCCCCACCGCACCACCCACCTCACTGTCATGGAGGCCGATCTCCTCCGCTACCTCACTGACCGCGCCGGCCAGATCGTCTCCCGCAAGCAGATCCTCGAAGACGTATGGCGCGTCCGCGAAGACACCGACACCCGTGCCATCGACAACTTCATCGTCCGCCTCCGCCGCTACATCGAGGACGATCCCGCCAACCCCACCCACCTCACCACCGTTCGCGGCATCGGCTACCGCTTCCTCCCCAACCCACAATGAATGCTCTCGGCATGGCACTGACGGCTTACCATTCGGGGCAAGAGGACGCCTCTTTCACCATCGTGCGGGATGATGGGTTTGAGCAAACAGTAGCTGCAAAAGTATTTTTTGATGAAACAAAGTTTCCCGCTCTCGAAACCTGCGCGCTCGATCTATGCCGGGGACGGGTATTGGATGTAGGGGCTGCCGCCGGAACGTCATTCCTTGGAACTGCATCGTCGCGGCCTCGCCGTCTGGTCGCTGGATATCGTGCCGGAAACCCAACCGATCATGCTTGAACGCGGCGTCCCGCATCCATTGGTCGGCGATATTTTGTCTTGGGGGGAAGGTTCCTTCGACACGGTTCTAATGCTGATGAATGGAATCGGAATGTTAGGCACTCCGCAGCGACTCGACGAATTCCTCCGCCATGCCCATCGCCTTATTTCACCGGGAGGACAGCTCCTGTGTGATTCCATCGACGTATCTATGACGACCGCTCCAATTCACGTCGCCTACCGCACAAGAAACATTGAGCAGGGACTGTATCCCGGTCAACAGCGTTTCGCCGCAAGATACGGCGGAATCATGGGAGAGACCTTCGACTGGCTGCATATCGACATCGCATCACTCGCTCGACACTGTTCCACGAATGGGTGGAATTGCCAACCGATCCACCAGGAGCTGGATGGTCATTATCTTGCCAGGATTTTCTGGGCTACTTAGCGCTCATCGCGGCATCGGCTACCGCTACCTCCCCAACGCCTGAAATCTCCTCTGGCAAACCCATCCTTGTCGGAGTATTATGCGCATCAAACGAGGTTTGTATACCTCGCGTCTTCCCTGGCCAGGAGGCGTCTCATGTCGAAGTGCACACTGCGCAGCATCTTCACCGTCCTCATCTACGCCGGTGTTGTTATCTTCCTCTTCCCGTACTTCATCGGACGACTCACCAACGTCGGTTTCTTCGTCGCCGCCGGCCTTGGCCTCGCGGTCGTCTGCGGCATCCTCCGCTGCTGCTGCACCGAAGGCGACTGCACTGAACCCACTCCTGACACCCCCGTCCACCACCGCTCCACCCCCCACTGACCCTCGACCAATATGTAAAGCGCCGAAGGCGCGCTCTATACCAGCCTGGGGCGCAGCCCCAGGAAAGTGTCCTCTCAAATAACAGAGGGCTGAAGGCCCGATCTATATCCCTTCCCCCAAATTTGCATCCCCTTCTCTCTCACCGCACTCTATTCACTAAGTGTCCGCACCCCCGCCATCAACCCGCGATTATCACCCAGTGCGCCGTCTCATCGCCGTCGCGTTGATGCTTGTCTTCTCCTCGCCGTTCATCCTGCCTCTCTTCACCGCAACCTCCGACCCAGAAGCATCGCTCCCTGCCTGCTGCCGCCGTCACGGCAAGCACCACTGCTTCATGACCGCGGCCATGATGGCTATGCTCGCCTACAGCGGCCCGTCCTTCGCCTCTCCGCCATGCCCGCTCTATCCCGCTGCGGCCACGCCTGTCCGCATCGTCACCGCGTACTTTGCTACCCCCCTACAGCTCTCGGTCGAGCATCTACGCAATGCAGCGCCTCCCGCGCCGGCTCCCCTCCGCGCCCGCACCCTCACCACAACCTCGAACTACACGCGCGGCCCTCCCGTTCGCCTCGCCTGAAAAATTGTCATCCTGACCGAGCGCAGCGAAGTCGAAGGACCTGCGGTTCCGACCTTAGCCGTCGCTGACACAACGCACGCCCCTGCCTGGTCACCACCTCGTGACCTTGGAGTCCTATGCGACCTCTCGCCCTGTTTCGCCCAATAGTCTTTCTTCTCGCCCTGCTTCTCTGCCTGCTTCAGGCCTCCATCGCGCACGCCACCGTCTTCTCCCAACTCCAGGGCGTCGTCCACGACCCTCAGCATCGCCCGCTCCCCTCCGCGCACATCACTCTCGCCGCCGCCCACTCCGCCTTCACCCTCTCCACCGACAGCAACCCTGAAGGCGAATTCACCCTCCCCAACATTCCTCTCGGCGACTACGTCGTCACCATCACGCACAATGGCTTTGCTACCCTCCGCCAGTCCCTCACCCTCCACTCCGATACCGCGCCCATCCTACACTTCATGCTGCAGCTTGGCAGTATCTCCACCAACGTCACCGTCACCGCGCCCACCGAGACCGCCAACGTCGACACCGTCACCCCCACCGCGCTCATTAACCGCAACGACATCGTGCAGACCCCCGGCGCAGACCGCACCAACTCCATGACCATGATCACCGACTACACGCCCGGCGCTTACATGACCCATGACATGCTGCACATGCGCGGCGGTCATCAGGTCTCCTGGCTCATCGACGGTGTCGAGATCCCCAACACCAACATCGCCTCCAATCTCGCCGCACAGATCGATCCCCGCGACATCGACTACCTTGAAGTCCAGCGCGGCAGCTACACCGCCGACGTCGGCGACCGCACCTACGGCGTCTTCAACGTCGTTCCCCGCACCGGCTTCGAGCGCGACCGCCAGGCCGAACTCGCCCTCTCTGCCGGCAACTTCCTCCAGACCGACGACCAGCTCAGCCTCGGCGACCACAGCGAGCGTAGCGCGTACTACGTCAGCCTCAATGCCAACCGCAGCGACTACGGCCTCGCTCCGCCCATCGCAGCCGTCCACCACGACGCCGGCAACGGCATCGGCGGCTTCGCATCCCTCCTCGACAACCGCACCCCCAAGGATCAACTCCGCCTCGTCACCCAACTGCGCAAGGACTTCTTCCAGATACCCTACGACCCCGACCCCAACGACTTCGAAAATCTGCAATACGACTCCAGCGGCCTGCGCGACACACAGCAAGAAACCGATGGCGTCGCCTCATTCTCCTGGCTGCACACCATCAATCCGCGCACCGTGCTGCAAGTTTCTCCCTTCTTCCACTACAACAAGGCCGTCTACAACTCCAATCCCAGCGACACCCCCACCGCTACCGCCGCCGATCGCTCCTCCACCTACGCGGGCACGCAAGCCTCTCTCACCGCCATCATCGCGCACAATACCCTGCAAGCGGGCCTCTACTCCTTCGGCCAGCATGACAGCTATCTCTTCGGCGTTCTCTTCAACGACGGCAGCGGCGCGCTTCCCATCCGCGAGTCCGACAGCGCTTCCGGCGGCATGGTCGAAGAGTACATCTCCGACAACTTCAAGCCCACCTCCTGGCTCACCCTTATCGCTGGCCTGCGTCAGGCACGCTTTCAGGGCCAGTTCACCGAGAACTACACCGACCCTCGCCTCGGCGCGGCCCTGCACATTCCCCGCCTCAACTGGGTCTTCCGCGCCTTCTACGGACGCTTCTATCAGCCCCCGCCGCTCGTCACCGCCTCCGGCCCCGTCCTCGCATTCGCCAACGCCAACAACACCACCCTCGTCCCACTCCACGGCGAGCGCGACGAGGAGCACCAGTTCGGCGTGCAGATTCCCTTCCGTGGCTGGCTGCTCGACGCCGGCACATTCAAAAACCGCATCAATAATTTCCTCGACCACTCCAACATCGGCGACTCCAGCATCTACTTCCCCGTCACCGTCGACGGAGCGCTCGTCCGCGCATGGGAACTCACTCTGCGCTCGCCGCGCATCGCCCGCTTCGGCCAGGTCCACCTCGCCTTCTCCAACCAGATCGCCCAACAGCGCGGCAACATCACCGGCGGCCTCATCTGTACTCCTATCGGCGACCCCGCCTGTAATGCCGGCTTCAGCTACAGCCCCGTCGATCACGATCAGCGAGACACCCTCAACCTCGGCTTCAATGCAACCCTACCCGGTCACGCCTACGCGTCCGCCAACTACTACTTCGGCTCAGGCTTCCACAACGGCGATCCCGACCCCACTACTCCCTATCAGAACGAATATCTGCCCTCCAACACCACCTTCGATCTCGCCGTCGGCAAATCCATCACCCAAAACATCTCAGCCTCCATCACCGCCACCAACGTCGCCAATCGCCGCGTACTGCTCGACAACTCCCTCACCTTCGGCGGCTTCCATTACAACGATCCATGCCAGATCTACGCCGAACTCCGCTACCGCTTCCGCTTCTAATCTTTCCCCACGCTATACACTGATACCCAGCATCGTATGCGCCTGCTCACCCGTTATATCCTCCGCGAAGTCGTCTCCTACGCCCTCCTCGGTGCCGTCCTCTTCACCTTCGTGCTCTTCATGCGCGACCTGCCCAAGATCCTCGAGCTGGTCGTCCGCGACTCCGCCTCCCTCACCGATGTCATGCGTCTCTTCGCCTACACTCTCCCCAACACCCTCACCGTCACCATACCCACCGCCGTCCTCGCGGGAATCCTGCTCGGCCTCTCCCGCCTCGCCGCAGACAGTGAGATCACCGCCATGCGCGCCTGCGGCATCGGAGCTCTCTCCTTTGTACGCATCGTCTCCATTCTCTCCTTCGCCGCCCTCGGCCTCGGCCTGGTCAACGCCCTCTACTTCGCACCCAGCGCCGCCGCCAATCTACTCAAACTGGAAGACCTGCTCAAATCCTCGCAGGCCTCTTTCGAGGTCCAGCCCCGCGTCTTCTACGAGGAATTCAAAGACTACGTCCTCTACGTCCAGGACGTCCCCGCCAGCGGCACCGCCACCTGGCGCCATGTCTTCCTTGCCGACCTCACCCAGCCCGCCAATCCCAACATCACAACCGCGGAACAGGCCATCGTCTTCAATCCCGGCCCCGCCAGTCCGCAGGGCCTGCGCCTTCATCTGCTCGACGGCGGTCAGCACCAGTTCTCCACCACGAATCCCAACTCGTACACTATCTCCACCTTCGCCTCCACCGATCTTCCCCTTCAGTTCGACAGCCAGGACGATACCCACATCTCGCGCGTCGACACTCCCCTCCACGCACTCTCCCTCCGCCAGCTCTGGCAGCGTGCCTATAACTCCGGTCCCGCCAACCACTCTCTCCGCAACGTCGATGCCCGCGCCGCGCGCATCGAACTCAACAGCCGATTCTCCTATCCACTCGCCTGTCTCGTCCTCATGCTTATCGGCGTCCCCCTCGGCCTCTCTTCCAAACGTGGAGGCAAGAGCACCGGAGTCGTCCTCACTCTGTTCCTGGTCTTTGCCTACTACCTTCTCTCCCTCCTCGGCGACGCCTTCGCCAAATCCGGTAAGCTCTCCCCCGTCCTGGGGGTTTGGGCCGCCAACTTCATCTTCACCGCCTTCGGCATCCTCCTTCTGCAGCAGCTCGCCGGCACAGGTCTCCTTCTTCACTTCTTCACCTCATTGGCCGCATCCCTGGGCAAAAAGCTCTCCCACATCGCTCCCGCGCGCATCCGCGCCACTCTTGTCCGCCTCGCCAGCCGCACGCCTCACCCAGTCGCCGCCGGAGACGCCGCCTATCCCGCGGACGCCGATCCCGCTCCTGTAAACTATCCCCACTCCGCACACACCCGCGTACTCCATCCCCCCCGCCAAACCCTCGTTCAGCGCATGAGAGGCATCTTTAGAACCAGCTTCCCTCTTCTGCTCGACGAGTACGTACTGCGCGCCTACGCCGCCAACCTGCTCCTCGCCATCGCTGCCTTCGCCCTGCTCTTCCTCATCTTCACCTTCTTCGAACTCATCGGAGACATCGTCCGCAACGGCATTCCGCTCCTCATCGTGGGCGACTACCTCTACAACCTCATTCCATACATCGTCTCCACCGTCACTCCACTCTGTTCGCTGCTCGCCGTTCTCATTACCTTCGGCTCCCTCAACCGCAGCTCAGAGCTTACCGCCATGAAGGCCACCGGCATCAGTCTCTATCGTGTTGTGACCCCCATTTTCGTCCTCGCTGCCATCCTCTCCGTCGCCCTCTTCGCTTTCAACGAGTCCTCTCTGCCCGACGCAAACCGCCGCCAGGAGGCTCTCCGCGCAGAGATCAAAGGAAAACCCGCACAAACCTTCCTCCGCCCCGACCGAAAATGGATCTCCGGCCAATCCAGTATGCTGGCTCCGTCCGCGCAGGACACAACCTTAGCCCCTCCACCCACTCCCGCGCGCATCTTCTACTACCAGGCATTCGACTCATACGGCAAGACCTTCGCCAACCTTACCGTCTTCGAGTTCGATCCCGTCACCTTCAGCCTCAAACGCCGCATCCATGCCCAGTCCGTTCGTTGGGACTCCACCGCAGGCCAGTGGATCTTCGACAACGGCTGGCAGCGCTCCTTTTCCGGGGAGACCCTCGTCCCCGGCTCCTACCAGACCTTCTCCTCATCCACCTTCCCCGAGATCCACGAGCAGCCCTCCTACTTCATGAAGGAAGACAAGCAGTCGCAGGAGATGAACTACAACGAACTCACCGCCTACATCGCAGACCTCAGCCAGTCCGGCATCGACACCACCCCCTTGCGCGTTCAGCTCGAACGCAAGCTCGCCGACCCCGCCATCACCATCGTCATGGCCATCCTCGCCGTCCCCTTCGCCCTCTCCATGGGCAAACGCGGCAGCCTCGCCGGTGTCGCCACCGCCATCGCTGTCGCCATATCCTACTCGGTCGTCGCCGGTACCTTCAGCGCTATGGGAAACTTCGGTACCCTCCCGCCCATGCTCGCCGCCTGGTCGCCCGATTTCCTCTTCGCCATCGCCGGCTCCTATCTCCTCCTCCGCACCCCCACCTAGGCTTCTCGTCTTCAACCTTGAACCTCTCTGCCCCATCACCCCAACAAATTAGGTAAATTAGGAAGTGACATGAAAACCATCCTTGCGTTCGCCCTTCTCGCACTCGTTCAAACCGCCGCCGCAGCTCAATCCGCAGCACCGGCCAAGCCCCATCCAGCACCCGCAGTCAAGTCCAGCGCGCCTGTCGCCAAGCCCGCCGCACCCACCCCGGCCGGCTGCGTCAAGCTGCCCGCCATCTCGCCCAAGGTCCCCGCGCTTCCTCCTGGCTCACCCTGTTTCAAGCCGCTCTATACCATCGTCATCACACCACCCGTCAAACTCGTCGATGTCTCGCCAATGGAAGACCCCGGCCTTAGCGACGCCCTTAAAATCAGCTCACCCGAGACCATCACCCTCAGCTATGTCGACACCAAAATCGGCACCGGCGCTCTCATCGCCCCGCGCAAGTTATACACCATCAAATACACCGGCTATCTCGTCGATGGAACCAAGTTCGACGCCTCCGATAACCACCCCGAGAACGGTGGCACTTTCACCTTTCAGCAAGGCCCGTCAGGCCCGCAAGGCCAGCGGCAGGTCGTCCCAGGTATGGACACCGGCCTCGACGGCATGAGGATCGGTGGTAAGCGACGCCTCTTCATCCCCTTCGAGCTCGCCTACGGCACCGAAGCTCACCTCAGCATCCCCGGAATGTCCGATCTCATCTTCGACATCGAACTCGTCGGTCAGAGCAACCCCGCGACCCCACCACCCGCCGCAAATTCGGGCGCCACCGGCTCCGGCTCCGGCTCATCCACCTCGGCTCCGGCCACCGCTCCCGCTCCGGCAGCTACTGTCCCACCCCAACCCGCCGCACCTAAACCTTAACCCGCATCACAAAAATTCACAGATGCCCCATTCATGCGCGCTATTTGCGCATGAGTGGGAATCGTGCGCCCAAATAAAATTGTCGTCCTGAGCGAGCACATAGCGCGAGTCGAAGGTCCCCCGCATTTGTTTGTTTTGAGTCGTCATTCTGGCGTAGCCAGAATCTCCGTAGTTGTTTTGCTAAAGGGCACAGCTTCAGAGCCAGTCCTGAGCGAAGTTGAAGGATGCCGTAAGATGCTCAATTTGCATCCGGCTTTAGCCGCTGAGGGCAGCTTTCGTCCAGCCATGCTTTTGCTCTTCAGCTCAAATCCCTTCCCTCCATCCTCTATACTTAAACTCAGCCCCCGAGGATACCCATGCTCTCCCACTCCATCGAAGCCCTCCGCATGACCGGCATCATGGCTTGGCAGATATTCTGGGCGCTCTCTCTCGGATTCCTTCTCTCCTCCATCGTCGAAGCCGTCGTCTCCAAGGCGCAGCTCTCCAAACTCCTCCCAGACTCCTTCCCGCGCACCATCCTCACGGCCTCTGCCCTCGGAGCCGCCTCTTCGTCCTGCTCCTACGCCGCCACCGCGCTCGCCAGAACCCTCTTCCGCAAGGGGGCCGACTTCATCGCCTCCATGGCCTTCCAGTTCGCCTCCACCAACCTGGTCGTCGAGCTCAGCGTTCTCCTCTGCGTTCTCCTCGGCTGGCAGTTCATGGCGGCTGAATTCTTCGGCGGTCCCATCATGATCGCCCTCCTCGTCCTTCTTCTACGCGCCACCCTGCGCCCGCGTCTCATCGAAGTAGCCCGCGCCCACGCCGCCCGCGGACTCGCCGGTCGCATGGAAGGCCACGCCGCAATGGACATGAGCCTCCACGAGGGGACCTTCCTGCAAAAACTCTCCTCCCGTCGCGGCATCACCGCCACCAGCCACTACTACTGGATGGACTGGTATTCCCTCGTCCCCGATGTCGCCCTTGGCCTATTCATCTCCGGAATCCTCGCCGCCTTCGTTCCGTCGAGTTTCTGGCAGGCCTTCTTCCTCGTCGGCCATCCCGTCCTCACCCGCATCTGGGGCCCGCTCATCGGCCCGCTCGTCGCAGTCCTCTCCTTCGTCTGCTCGGTCGGCAACGTCCCTCTCGCCGCCGTCCTCTGGAACGGTGGCATCAGCTTCGGCGGAGTCGTCAGCTTCCTCTTCGCAGACCTCCTCATCCTCCCCATCCTCAATATCTATCGCAAGTACTACGGCCTCAAGGTCGCCGCCATCCTCGCCGTCACTTTCTACCTCGCCATGGCCGGAGCAGCGCTCCTCGTCGAAGCTCTCTTCTCCGCGCTCAATCTCATCCCCGCCCACCGCCAGCTCACCATCATGAACGCCTCCATCACATGGAACTACACCACCGTTCTCAACCTCATCTTCCTCGTGCTCAGCGCGCTCCTCCTCCTCCGCTTCCTCCGCACCGGCGGCCCCGCCATGCTGCGCGAGATGGGCAACGTCCCCGCCAATCCCTCCGCCGCGCCCCACTCCTGCTGCGAACCGGAGCCAATCCGCGCCTGCTGCCACTCTGATCCCGCGCCCCCACCTACTCACTCCTGCTGCCACGCTGAACCCGATCCACCACCCCCTCCACCCCATCACTGCTGCCACTAAACCGGGTGCCCACTTCATGACAGTTCTATCGTCATGGGTGGGCATCGGCGAAGCCGACCGTCTTCTCTTGATCAACTTCAAACCTACATCGCGATACCCTGTACCCATGCACCTTTACGCAGCCACCACAAATCCCGGCAAGCTCCGCGACTTCGCCCGCGCCGCCGAATCCACCCCTTCCATCCGCATCGAACCCCTTCCCAACCTCGCCGCCATCCCCGCCCCTCCCGAGGACGAGCCCACATTCGAACTAAACGCCCGCGCCAAGGCCATCTACTACTCCCTCCGCGCACCCGGCCTCCTCGTCCTCGCCGACGACTCCGGCCTCGAAGTCGCCGCCCTCGACGGAGCACCCGGTGTACGTAGCGCGCGCTTCGCCGCCGACCTCGCCCACCCCGCCGACTCCGCCGACAATCAAGACCTCCGCAACAATGCTGCCCTCCTCGTCGCCCTCGCCCCCGTCCCCGAATCTCGCCGCCACGCCCGTTACCGCTGCGTCCTCGCCCTCGCCCGCGATGGCCACGTCCATCACACCGCCGACGGCTCCGTCGATGGCGTCATCCTCACCGCTCCCCGCGGCTCCGGCGGCTTCGGCTACGACCCGCTCTTCTTCGTTCCCGCCCTCAACCGCACCATGGCCGAGCTTCCCCCCGCCGAACGCCTCGCCCTCAACCACCGTGGCCGCGCCCTCACCGCATTTCTCAGGCACGTCAACCTCGCACACAGCTCATAGCTCTTTCCCAAATGATTCCCCACACCCAAACCTCCAACTCCCTATTTGACTCCCTACATCTGCACGCGAAATAATCACTTGCCGCCATATTGTGCGCACCCTCACAATCAGCTTGTACGGCATCCCAAGCTTTTTAGCCCAGAGGAGCAGTACCCATGGCAACAACCGCCGCACCCCCGCCCTCGCACGCCACTGTGCCTGGAGTTCTCCCTCTCCGCCCGGACATCGGCCACTCCTTTCTCTGGCGCAAGCTTCACTCGCTCTCCGGCATCGTCCCCATTGGCGCCTTCTTGCTCGAGCACATCTTCTCCAACTTCGAGGCACTCAACGGCCCGCTCGCATACGCCCAGCAGGT
Organism: uncultured Acidobacteriaceae bacterium; assembly: GCA_963810995.1. Classification (GTDB taxonomy): domain Bacteria; phylum Acidobacteriota; class Terriglobia; order Terriglobales; family Acidobacteriaceae; genus Edaphobacter. The sequence continues at coordinate 17,970 of CAWERM010000119.1, forward strand.
CCGCTTCCTCAACTCCCTCCCCCTCGTCCGTGTTCTGGAGTGGGTCTTCATCTTCATCCCCCTCGCCTTCCATGCCCTCTACGGCGTCGTCATCGCCCTGCGTGGCCGCGCCACCGTCAACATCTATCCCTGGGCCGGCAACTGGGGATACCTCACCCAGCGCATCACCGGCCTCATCGCCTTCGCCTACATCGTCCAGCACGTCTGGCGTCAGCGCTTCTCCGGTGTTATGCTGCCGGAGCATCCCGGCGCTGCCTTCCATAAAGTTCAAGTTGAGCTGCACAATCCGTGGATGCTCGCCATCTACATCGTCGCCATGATCGCCACCTGCTGGCACTTCAGCTACGGCATCTGGCTCTTCGCCGCCAAGTGGGGAATCACTCCGGGCGACCGCGCCCGTCACCGCTTCGGTCAGCTCTGCACGGTCATCGGAACCGGCCTCTGCATCATGGGTCTCGCCAGCATCTACGCCTTCGTCGGCAATCCCAAGTACGCCAACGCCCCCGACGACGCCTTCGCCCCAACATCACCACCCGCCATCACCCAACCCGCTCCCGTCAACCCTCCACCTCAACCCACAACTACGCAATAGCATTTGCTTGTCATTCCGTTTTTTTGATTTGTCATTCCGTAGCGAAGCGGAGGAATCTGCTTTGGAACCACCTAACAAAATAGATCGTCATTCTGGCGCAGCCAGAATCTCTGTTGTTCGCCTTTGCATGTTCTTGTTTATGCCGTCGTTCGTTTTTACGCTGTCATCCTGAGCGCGTCTTTCGAGCGCGAAGGACCCCGAGAAAGCTCGTTGCACAACATCCGCCCGAACCTTTCTCCCAACGATTCGCTGTTGCACTTGCACTTGCTTTACCGGATTAGCAGTGGGCTTTAGCCCACAGAATTTGACACAGCAAGAAAGGGGGCTTTAGCCCGTGCCCTCTCCCGTATCGCCGCAAGGTTTGAAGAGTTTTGTTAAGGGCACGGCTTCAGCCGTGCCGTAAGTCGCCCAAAGTTAGAACGGGGCTTTAGCCCCTGAGGTCAATCGAAATGCCCGCATCACCCCGCATCATCGTCATCGGAGGAGGCCTCGCAGGTCTCTCCGCCGTTATCAAGATCGCCGAAGCCGGTGGCATCGTCGATCTCTTCTCCATCGTCCCCGTCAAGCGTTCGCACTC
>CAWERM010000120.1:0-11240 GCA_963810995.1 uncultured Acidobacteriaceae bacterium
TACTGCTGTAGTCTACTTGGTAGAATTCGCGTATTGCTAGGCTGGCTGCTGTTGGTGCTGTTGCGAGCCTGGCGATCCTGGAGTTGGCGCAAGGCCTCTTCCAAGTCTTTGACTTGTTGTTCGGAGCCAGAAGCTGATCGACCACCGCCTCCGGGTGGCGGCGGGCCTGGAGCAAAAGTTCCTCGCGGCGGGTCAGGACGCGCATAGAGCCTGGCGAAAGTTTTGCCCCAACGGATAAAGCCAGACGGCTTTGGGGGGCGCTTGGGGAACCTGGGTTTTGTTTTGCCGGGTGCGTCCGGTGGTCTGCCCCACCTCCTGCCAATTGGCGGCGCGGTAGCAGCCGCCGTGGAAACGGCTGGTGTCAACAAACGTTTCCAGCAGATGGACGGGGTGGCCATACTTGCGCTGCCAATCCCCGGAGAGTTGCCGGGCGATGCGCCCCAACAGATGGCTGGCCAGATGGGGCACCGCACCCAGGGAAGGATTAGAAAACGGGTGTTGTTGGCCACATAGCCCAAGTGACGCTGGCGGGTGGGGGCATCCCAGCCGATGTGTTGATCGCGCGCCTTGCATTGCCAGGCCGGCGCTCCAAACAAGACACAGGCCAGCGGACGCCCCTGCCGGTCGACACCAGATATTGGAGATTTTCCCCGACCGGTCCACGATGGCTCAGATAATGGTAACGGTGAAGCAAGGCCGCAAACAGAGCGCGCTGGGCAGGCACGGTGGGTGGCTGATTTCCTGTACGCCCAGGGGCAGCAGATGGCCCAGCGCCACGTTGATGGAACTGGCATCCAGGGATGGGAGCGATACCATTACGGGGCGGGGTGCGGTGCGTATACGGTTGCGCGCGTCATTATCGAAGATGTCTTCGTCAGAGATGACCTTGTGGGTACGGGCCTCGCGCTGCAGGATGGCCTGCGGGCTGGCATCGTCCGCCGTGGAGAGGGTGTCCAGCGGAGCGTGTGGCGTGGCCTGATGCGGCGTTGGATACGTCTCACTGGCGGCGGCCATGCTGACCGTGTTTCCTGGAGCGGTGACGGTGCCCTCCACCGGCACGCTGGCCGCGGGGAGGCCGGCGAACAGGTCAGCTGCGTTCCTGAGAGGAAGCGCAGCTGAATCCAGCGGAAGATGTAATCCATGATGGATTTGGCGAAGCCGATCTCGGGGTTGCCGGTCCAGCCGGAGGGTTCAAAGCGGGTGTGGGCGAACTTCTCGCAGAGGACCTTCAGTGGCACACCATGCTGTAGCGAGATGCTGATGGCGGTGGCGAAGCTGTCCATCAGGCCGGAGACGGTGGATCCCTCCTTGGCCATGCGGATGAAGATCTCGCCGGGGTAGCCGTTGGGATAGAGGCCGACCGTGATGTATCCCTCGTGGCCCGCGATGGAGAATTTGTGGGTCACAGAGGCGCGCTCTCCGGGCAGGCGATGGCGGCTTGCGCGCGGCGGGGCTTGCGCGTCTGCTGCGTCCACGTTCTGTGTGCTGGCGGCCTGAATCTGGGTAAGCTGGCGCGTGAGTGCGGCGTTGGCGGCCTCCAGCGCAGCGGTGCGTTCGGCAGCAGCAGCCAGGTTCCGTTCCGCTTCGGCGGAGTCAGTGGAGGAGGCGGCGACGGCGCGGGTGCCCTTCTTATCGTCGGTTTGGGCCACCACGTTGAGCGGCTGTGTCCCCTTGGAGTTGTCGCGGTAGATGGCGATTGCCTTGATGCCCTGTCGCCACGCCTGCATGTAGGCCTCGGCAATGTCTTCCACCGAGCAGTCCTGCGGCAGGTTAACGGTCTTGGAGATCGCTCCCGACAGGAACGGCTGGGTGGCGGCCATCATTTTGATGTGGCCCATGTAGTGAATGGAGCGCGTTCCCTTGGCAGGCTTGAAGCTGCAATCGAAGACGGCGAGGTGCTCCGGCTTGATTCCGGGCGCACCCTCGATGGTGCCTGTGGCGTCGATGTAGCTGACGATGGCGTTGACCTGGGCCTCGTTATAGCCAAGCTTGATGAGCGCGGAGGGAACGGTGGAGTTGACGATTTTGATCATGCCGCCGCCCACCAGCTTCTTGAACTTGACCAGGGCGAGCTCCGGCTCCACGCCGGTGGTATCGCAATCCATCATGAACCCGATGGTCCCTGTGGGCGCCAGTACGGTGACCTGTGAGTTGCGGAATCCATGCCGCTCACCGTGGGCCAGCGCTCCGTCCCAGGCGTGACGGCTGGCAGCGATCAACTGCTCCAGTTGCGGGACGTGGAAGGGCTCGGCGCTGGTGCGCGGGCTGGTGATGGTGGGCTTGCCGATGTTGTTGACCTCGGCGCGGTGCATGCGGATGACGTCCAGGAAGGGCTCGCGGTTTACATAGAAGCCGGGGCACGCGCCGCCCGTGATCTCGCTTTGCTGGGTGAGGGGAGTGGCCGCGCCCAACGGGGTGCAGGATTCGGCAATGCGCGCGGACTGCCAGTAGGCGTCGCCGCAGAGGATGGAAGTGAGCGTGGCGGCGAAGTCGCGGCCCGCGTCGGAGTCGTAGGGCAGGCCGAAGGCCATCAAAAGCGCGCCCAGGTTGGCGTAGCCCAGGCCGAGCGGGCGGTAGTCGTGCGAGTTGCGCGCGATCATCTCGGTGGGATAGCCCGCCGCGTCCACGATGATCTCCATTGCAGTAGTGACGATGGAGATCGCATAGCGGTATGCGGCGATGTCAAACTGCCCGCCGGGAGTGAGGAACTTCAACAGGTTGAAGCTGGCCAGGTTGCAGGCCGAGTCGTCCAGGAACATGTACTCGCTGCATGGGTTGGAGGCGTTGATGCGCGCCGTGTTCTTGCTGGTGTGCCAACGGTTGATGGTGCTGTCATACTGCATTCCCGGGTCGCCGCACTTCCATGTGGCATCGGCAATCTTGTGCATCAGTTCGCGTGCGGAGTACTCCTTCACCGGTTCGCGGCCCTTGACGGTGCGGGTGGTGAAGGTTGCGTCGGACTCGACCGCCTGCATGAACTCGTCGGTGACGCGGACGCTATTGTTGGCGTTCTGGAAGAAGATGGAGCTGTAGGCCTCGGAGTCGGGGCCGGAGCCGTCGTAGCCTGCCTGTACCAGGTGCCAGGCCTTGGTCTCCTCCTTCACCTTGCACTCGATGAAGTCTTCAATGTCTGGGTGATCGATGTTGAGGATCACCATCTTGGCGGCGCGTCGCGTCTTGCCACCGGATTTGATGACACCCGCGAAGGCGTCGAATCCGCGCATGAACGAGAGCGGCCCCGAGGCTGTACCGCCGCCGGAGAGGGTCTCCATGCTGCCGCGGATGTTGGACAGGTTGGACCCGGCGCCCGATCCCCATTTGAAGAGCATGCCCTCGGTCTTGGCCAGGGTCAGAATGGAGTCCAGCGAGTCGTTGACCGAGTTGATGAAGCAGGCGGAGCATTGTGGCTTGCTGTAGCCGGTGACGGAGAACTCCACCCGACCGGTAGCTGGGTTCCAGTGCCAGTTCTGCGCGTCGGAGTTGGGCTCCAGCCGGTCGCAGCCCACATTGAACCACACCGGCGAATTGAAGGCGACCTTCTGGTTGAGCAGGAGGTGTGAGAGTCTCGGCAAAGAATGTGTCGGCGTCGGCCGGAGTGGCGAAGTAGCCGCCGCGGATGCCCCAGTCGCGAATGACTCTCGGCCACGCGTGTGATCAGCGCCCGCACTCCGCTCTCGCGCTCCGGCGTGCCCACCTGTCCGTGCAGGTACTTCGACGCAACGATGTTGGTCGCGGTCATGGACCAGTCGCTGGGGACTTCGACGCTTTTCTGCTCGAAGATGGTGCGGCCCTTATAGTCATGGATCACGGCGTCGCGCAGTTCCCAAGTGATCTCCTCGAAGGGGGAGATGCCGGGCCGCGTGAAGTGGCGCGAGAAGGAGAGGCCAGAGGTGCGACCGGCGGCGGGGCGTTCAGCGGTCAAGGGTTGGGCCGCGGAGAGATTGATCGCGTCGGTGTGGGTCTGAATCGGTGTCATTGAGGGGAGGTCTCCTTCTCTCTAATTGGATGCTCTGGCGGTACCTATTCGAGTCGTGCAAGGGGGCCTGGTCTTGCATGTAATGCCTTCAATTCAGCAATGGCGCCTACGGACCTGTGCTGCTTAGGCCAGTTTGATTCCTTCAATTCGTAGTGCAGCATGTAAGAGGTCAGCCGATGCCTCTACCAGTGCGGAAAGCCCTATGGACAGACCGCGAGAATGTTTGAGGCGCTAGGGGACCGGACTTGCTTGTACTTTCGATTCGACGGTTACTGAGTTGCAATCGTGAAAGTACCGCCCCCAGTGGGGTGTGTCAAGTATAAAGCACAAGATATTGTGTTGCCTCAGCGAATACTCTCTGTTTTGGGAATGTTGATGGTGAGAATGCTGAAAAATAAGGGAAATTGCTGTGGAATTCTCTTAATGAACCCATTTCATGCGGGTTAAACAATGTCATAAAGTGTGTGGCACGACGCCCTCCTTGCAGTATCCCGGGCCGGGAGGCTGGCACGGCGCACCAGTCGTTGGTTGGTAAGCAGGAATTCTTGCGGCCTGGTCCCTATGCTGAGAGTAGGGCGGGACGGGGGCTGGGGCAAGGTGCAGGAGTGGTGCAGAAACTGTGGACTGAGGGTGTAAATGTGGAAAAGCCGCGGCAATGTGGAAAACCCTCTTGTAAGTGGAAAAATAGCTGGAAATGGGTAAAATCCAGCCATACACTGCCATAAAACCCTCCCAACCCCTCAAAGTAGCAACATGCAGTCGCCGTAGGAGTAGAAGCGATAGCCCTGGCGGATAGCGTGGGCGTAGGCGGCCAGAATTACCTGGCGACCTTCGTTTGCGCGCTCCGGTGCGCCCGCGAAGGCTGCGACCAGCATCAGTAGAGTTGATTTGGGAAGATGGAAGTTGGTCAGCAGGCCGCCAACCAGGCGGAATTTGTGGCCCGGCGCGAGGAAGATCGAGGTTGAGCCGGTGTGAGGTTCGATGTCGAGGGGGACCTCAGCGCTCTGCTCTGCAATGTGCTCCAGCGTCCGCGTGGTGGTGGTGCCGACCGCAACCACGCGCCGGCCATCAACCACTGCGCGGTTGAGTGCCTCGGCTGTGGCCGCGGGCAGGGTGTAGCGCTCGCTGTGCAGGCGAATCTCTTCCACCCGCTCCACCCGCACCGGCTGAAAGGTCCCCAGTCCGACGTGCAGCGTCAGCGTGGCGATCTCTATGCTGTGCGCCTGCAATGCAGCCAGGGTCTGCGGTGTAAAGTGCAGTCCGGCGGTTGGCGCTGCGGCCGAGCCAGGGGGATGGCAGTAGATAGTCTGGTAGCGGGCACGATCTTCCGCAGAATCCGCCTGCGACGACTGATCGCGCCGTATGTACGGAGGCAGCGGCATGTGACCGATGCGTGCCAGTGTGGCATGGAAGTCGGCAACTGGGGCAAAGCGTAGGGTGCGTTCGCCGAAGTCTCCGGCGGCGACGACTTCGGCGGAAAGAAGGGGCTCTGCGCCGGACTCGAAAAACAACAGCGTCTCGCCGGGTTGCACCTTGCGCGCAGGCTGGACCAATGCGCGCCACAGGTTATCGGCGGGATGCACTGCATCCTCCACCGGCTCGGTCAGCAGCACTTCGATGAACCCGCTGGGAAGCGGCGAGTTGTGCTGGGTGCGCGCACCGGCGCGGGTGGCAAAGAGTCGCGCGGGCAGAACGCGCGAGTCGTTGAGGACAAGCAGATCGCCCGGTTGCAGGAGCAGGGGAAGGTTGGCGAAGAGGTCGTCACTCAGGCCTCCGGTGGCGCGGTCCAGCACGAGCATACGGCTCGAGCCGCGCTCGACAGGCGGGTGCTGGGCGATCAGGTTTTCCGGCAGATCGAAGTTGAAATCCGAGACGAGCACTGGTTTAGTCTAGTTGGGTTCCTCGGCCATCTGCACTGCGCGATCCAGCGCGGCTTGTACGGATGCGGTGGTGACTTCGCCGGCGGGAACGTGAGCGGGCCAGGTGATGACAACGCGCGAGAAGGGCTTGGGAATCATAAAGCGGTCCCACGAACGAAGCTGCCAGGCGCGTTGGGGCAGGACGTAGAAGCAGCCGACCCAGGTCCCGGCGGGCTGACCGTTGGCACACGGTTCGCCAACGGAGTTGGCCAGCATGGCGGTGCCTGGTTTGGCGACGAAGACCGGGCCGCGTGGGCCGTCAGCTGTGATGGCGCAGCGGCGACCATCGGCATAGGCCTGCTGCATAGCGCGCAGGCCGGCGGCTCCGCCACGCGTGCTGGAGCCGCGAACCACATGGAAGCCGAGCAACTCGGTGGTGCGAGCGATCAACTCACCATCGAAGCTGGAGCTGATCAGGATGGTGATCCCCTGATCGCGGAAGCGGTGAGCGCAGGCTAGAAGGCTGCGATGCCAGAAGGCGAAGACGACGGGGCCGGGGATATGGTAGCCGAGAGTAACGCCAGGTTCGGCGCTGTCCTGGTAGCGCAGGGTGAGGCCGAGTAGACGTATCAGCAGCGCAGCCAGCCGTGGTACAACGGCCAATATCAAGCGCTGACTCAGCCGCAGCTTCGCCGTGGCGGAGACAGGAGTCGGACTGGCGGGTTCAGTGGGCACGGGATTAGTGTAGAGCGAAGAGACGCCTGGTTGCGCGCGTGCTATCGCAGGAAGGTGCTGTATACCGTCGCCGGGTGTGCGACAATAATAGGTGCAGTCGGGTGTCCTGTGTACGCCCAATCCTGCAAGGAGAGTTTCTATGCTTGGCGACCTGTTTCAACCGATGCATCTTCTGGTGATTGGCCTCATTGTGATTGTGCTCTTCGGCGGCAAGAAGCTGCCTGAACTGGGCAAAGGCCTGGGTGAAGGTCTGCGTGGCTTCAAAGCCGGTCTGAAGGGCATTGAGGAAGAAGATTCGGACGAGAAGAAGAAGAAGGAAGAACTGGAGGCTAAGGCCTATCAGGAGGCCAAGATGGCTGCTGAAGCCAGGGTCGCGGCGGAAGCCAGGCTTGCAGCCGAGCAGAAGGCGCAGAACGAAGTCGTCATCAAGTAAACAGAAAAATAGCACCCAAGGCACAATCCAACCCAACCCAGGCCAACGGCCTGGGGTCCAAGACCATCTCTACATTGCAATCAGCGCAACGGCCAGCGCGGCGGTGATCATTCCTAGCGCCTGCCTGCGCGTGGGCCACTCGCCCAGCGCAAGCGCTGCCAGCAGAATGGTGGTCGCCGGATAGAGCGACGCCAGCACAGACGCGACATCAAGCCGGCCTGCGCGCGTCGCAGCCACAAAAAGCAGATTGCCGGAGGTATCGAGCAGCGCTGTTGCCAGCGCCCAGCCGACTATGGTGCGATTGAGCCTGACCGGCGCCGCGAACTTCTTGGTGCTCCGCAGACTCATCCCAAACAACATCAGAGAGCAGATGCTGAGGCTGCCGATTCTGGCCGACGCCATCGGCCAGATGACGCCGGTAGGGCTGGCCAATTTCAATGCCACAAAGTAGAAACCGAAGCCCACGCCGGCCAACATCGCCAGGGCCATGGTGTGGCGTATGCTGCCGCCTGTTTTTTCGTCCGAAGGAGTGACGGCGATCAGCCAGATCGCGATGGCTGCAACGGCGAAGCCGAGCAGCGGACTGATGCCGGGTGGTCCCTGCTGCCACAGCGTCAGCACAGCTGGAATCGCGGCCGCCAGCAGACCACTGACCGCGGCCGAGGCTCCCATGTCACCGCGCGACAGAGCAATATAGAAAGCCGTGAGCGCTCCTCCGCCGGCCGCTCCCGCGGCTATGCCCCAGGCCAGCAGCGTGCCGTGCGGCATCGCGTCTCCACGCAGGTGGGCCAGAGCGAGTAGAACCACGAAGCTGGTTGCGTGGCTCAGCAGTACCACGCGCAGGGCCGCGCTCAGGCTGCCGCCTGCACGTTTCACCCCCATGCCGCCGGAGAAGTCGCCACCGCCCCACATCACCGCCGCACCCAGTGAAAGCAGAATGTTGCCGCCGAGAAATCGATTCATCGCTTACTGTGTAGAGGCAGGCCGAGGATTAGGCGCAGAGGCGGGCCGCGGTCGCGTCGGCTGCGGGGTGGGATAGTAGCCCTGCGGGGCAATCACCGTCAGACCGGGGCGCAGTATCTTTACTTCCAGCTTGCGGTATTTTTCATAGTACGGCGACAGTTGCGAATTGAAGTCCACCGTATACCGGTTGCGAACCTCAGAGGCGATCTTGGCAAAGCTCTTCTCAATCGCCGCGGTACGGAACTCTGCGTCGAAGTCGCCGCCTGTGGCGTTTGTATACTGGGGCAGGACATCGTCGCGCATGGTCCCCGGCAGGTGCCAGCGATCCAGGAAGCCGACCACTGGAAGAGATGAATCTCCTACCAATGTTACATCCACCTCTATCTGGTTGGTCTGCAGATATGTGATCACGTCTTTGGTCTTTGCCTTGCTGCCGTACTCCTTGCCGTCGGAGATGACGTAGATGACGCGCCGTCGTTCGATGGGCCGGTTGCTCAGTGCCTTGGCCGCTGCCAGGATCGCGTCGTTTAGTGTATGCACCTCCTTGGGAGGGTTCAAAACGATGCCCGAAGTGCCTCGCTGCGAAGCCGTGTTGGGGTCGAAGTTCTGGTTGTTGATGACCGTGGTCTGTGACATCGGCCCGCTCAGGCTGCCCGCCAGCAAAGGCTCACGCCCCGATCCCTTGGAGATCGAGATGGCATCGGTTAGCCGCGCGCTCTGCGCCCCGGTGAAGTCAGTCACCGTCTTGGGGCCGTTGTTGTAGGTGAACACCGAGATCTCGTCGTATGGTGTAAACGCTCCTTGCAGCGCGCCCAAAGCGGTGTTGACCCGGCTCATGTTGTCGTAGGTCATGCTCTGGTCGATTACCAGGGCCACGGAGAGCGGAACCGCGTCCGCGGTGAACCGGACGATGTTCTGCATCACCCCGTTCTCGTATACCTGCACTTCGTTGGCATGTAGACCCGCCACTAAGTTCCCCTTTGAGTCCTTCACTGTGAAAGGGACGGGAACACGGGTCACCCGCGAAATAATGGTCGCCGCGTTGGCGGCATCACCGGTCGGAGTGTCATAGGCGGGGCTCAGCTCCTCCACCGGCTCCGATACGCCGCTGGGCGGCAGAGCGGTGCCCGGCACGGGAGCATCTGGCGGAGTGGTTGCGCCGGCGCCTGGGGTCGCATCGCCAGCAGAACTGGAGGTTGTTCCCAGGCCCGGCGTCACCGGTCCCAGGTTGGGCAGTGTGGTCTGCGGCTTTGGGGCATCGGGGATCGCCTGCTGCGCGAGTGTCTGCTGCGCCGGCTGCGTGGCGGCTGACTGTGCGGCCATTGCCTTCCCCGGCCCTGCCTGCGCCGACGCCAGCGCACCAAGCATACCTAACGCCAGCGATCCTGCCCAACCCCGATTGCTCAACTCGAAGACCCCCGTGCCGTTCCCTATCAGAGTACCAGTGGCGCGCGTACCCCGTCACCTTTACGCCGGATCGTTTCGTGCTTGTTTGGCCCTCTTATTGGACGCAGTTGGAAGTCTAGGCGTTGCGCTTCGCATCCCTGCCAGGCGACGACGGCGCTTCTGTGGGACTCCCGGTGCGGTGGCAGCACAAAAATCGCTGCCTCGGGGCCTTCTTCGTCGTCTAATAAGCCATGCGTTCCTTTTTCCTTGTTGTCACTCTACTCTGCCTCGCCCTGCTTCCCGCGTCGCTGCACGTTCCGGTCTTTGCGCAGGAGGCGCCTTCGCCCGGTGCTCCACCCCCCGCCACGGACGCTCCCCCTCCGCCCCCGGACGATAACAATGCCGCCACCCTGAACATCAACGTCAACCTGGTCAATCTCTACTTCTCCGCCTACGACAAAAACGGGTTCGTCACCAACCTGGTCAAGAGCGACTGCGTTGTGGCCGAGGACAAGGCGCCGCAAACCATCAAGAACTTCACCCAGGAGAAGAACCTACCTCTCACCATCGGGATATTGCTGGACACATCCGGCTCGCAGCAGAACGTCCTACCGCTAGAGAAGGAGTCCACCGCGACGTTTCTGCGCGACGTGCTGAAGCCCAAGGACGAGGCTTTTCTCATCTCGTTTGATATTAATGTCGATCTGCTGGCCGACTACACCAACCGGGCCAGCGAGATCAGCCGCGCGCTCAACAAGGCCTCCATCAACACCGGCGCCACTTATGGTTCTGTCACCGGAAACAGCGATCCGCGCGGCACACTGCTGTTCGACGCCGTATATCTCGCCGCACACGACAAACTCAGCATGGAGGCAGGCCGCAAGGTGCTAGTCCTGCTCACCGACGGCGGCGACCAGGGTTCGCAGGAGACGTTGAAGACCGCTACCGAGGCAGCGCAGAAGTCGAACGCCATCGTCTATGTCATTTTGATCGCCGACCCCAGTTTCTATGGCGGCGGTTACGGTACCATCAACCTCGCCGACTCCGGAGCGCGCGATATGGATAAGCTAGCCAGTGATACCGGAGGCCGCGTCATCAACGTCGGCAACAATGGCAAGCGTCTGGAGGACGCGCTCAACCAGATACAGGAGGAGCTACGTACCCAGTACCTGTTGAGCTACACTCCCACCAATCCCAAGGCCGATGGCACCTTCCGCAAGATCGAACTCAACTGCGGCAAGCTCAAAGTCCAGACCCGCACCGGCTACTATGCTGCCTCCGCCAGCGACGCCGGGAACTAGCTGAGCCCTATTACCGGGTGTGGCACGTAGGGTTCTTCCAGCGATTTAATCTCCTCCTGCGTCAGCTTCAGCGAGACGGCGGCGACCGCGTCCTCCAGATGATGTAGCTTGGTGGCGCCCACAATCGGCGCGGTGACCGCGGGCTTGCTGAGCAGCCACGCCAGGGCTACCTGCGCCCGCGGAACTCCACGCGCTTCGGCCAGTTCGCCCAGCCGGCCTACCACGCGCTGGTCGGCCTCCGCAGTTTTGGCGTACAGCGACTTGGCGTAGCCGTCGGACTCAGAGCGCCTGGTCGTCTCCCCGTCCCACGGCCGCGCAAGCTTGCCGCGCGCGAGCGGGCTCCACGGAATTACGCCTACGCCTTGGTCGAGACATAGCGGCAGCATCTCGCGCTCCTCTTCGCGGAAGAGCAGGTTGTAATGTGGCTGCATGGTGACGAAGCGCGACCAGCCGTGCCGGTCGGCGAGGTACAGCGCCTTGGAGAACTGCCACGCCCACATGGTGGAGGCCCCCAGGTAGCGCACCTTCCCCGCGCGCACAACATCGTTCAGAGCCTCCAGCGTCTCCTCGATGGGCGTCGTCCGGTC
>CAWERM010000121.1:0-13147 GCA_963810995.1 uncultured Acidobacteriaceae bacterium
TCTCCTGCTCAGACCGGGGTATGCCTATGTATATGGGCTACGGCTGTATATGCGGAGGTTCCTCTGCGAATGGGTGGATACCGATGTGGACACTGATAGCGAATGCCAATGGCTGGAAACCGACATCGATCGCGGCGAGAAAGCAGCTATTCCATTCACAGTTCTAGCCGTCAGCAGCTCTCCAGAGATGCAAAGAAAGTCTGCCGAGATCTATGTGTGCGACAAGTTCCCGTCGCGTTCTTTCTACCCGGCAATTCCACGTAATCCAAAACGGGACCGGATTCGCATCGGTTATTATTCGGCCGACTACTACAATCACGCAACCAGTTATTTAATGGCAGAGTTGTTTGAACGGCACGACCGGAACAGGTTTGAAGTACTGGGATTCTCCTTTGGCCCGAATGCGGCGGATGAGATGAGCAAGCGTGTGTCGGAAGGCATGGACCGGTTTCTGGATATCCAGTCGATGCCGGATCCAGAGGTAGCGCAACTCAGCCGAAAACTTGAAGTGGATATTGCGGTGGACTTGAAGGGGTTCACCCGAGACGCCCGAACCGGTATCTTTGCCGAGCGCGCCGCACCGATCCAGGTCAACTATCTCGGCTATCCCGGCACCATGGGCGCCGAGTACGTGGACTATCTCATTGCCGACGATACGCTGATCCCCCAAGCCAGCCAGTGCCACTATTCGGAAAAGATCGTCTATCTGCCGGACAGTTATCAGGTCAACGATTCCCAACGCACGATCTCCACAAAGCCATGCACACGGGTTGGCGAGGGACTGCCGGAATCGGCATTTGTGTTCTGCTGTTTCAATCACGCTTACAAGATCACGCCTGCTGTCTTCGATATTTGGATGCGAATCCTTGGACGAGTTGAGGGTAGTGTCTTCTGGTTTATGGAGAATAATCCCTGGGCTACCGCCAATTTACGCAAGGAAGCTGCGCGTCGCGGGATATCTCCGGAGCGTCTGATTTTTGCCAAACGCCTTCCCTTGGCGGAGCATCTGGCACGGCAAAGGCTGGCGGACCTGTTTCTGGACACATCTCCGTACAACGCACACACCACAGCGAGCGACGCGCTGTGGGGAGGGTTGCCAGTGTTGACCTGCATGGGTGAAACCTTTGCCAGCCGAGTTGGGGCCAGTCTGCTGCACGCCATTAATCTGCCCGAGCTCGTAACAAAATCGCAGATGGAGTTTGAGCAACTGGCTGTCGAGCTGGCACACGATGCGCAACGCTGCCAGGTGCTGCGTCAGCGGCTGCAACAAAACCGGATGACCGCTCCGCTCTTTAATACTCAGGCCTTTACACGTCATCTGGAGGCTGCCTACAGCGCGATGGTCGAGCGGTATCGGGCAGGCTTGCCGCCAGATCACATCCAGATTGCCAGAATTCCTGTTTGATCTGAAAGCCAGCCGTGGATGTATGAGCAGGGGAACGGACCTGCCACTTTAGGAACATGTACTGTGTTTATTGATGAATTCTGCGGATTTGGCGCCAGGTGAGGACGCTATTGACGCTATAGTTCCAGACTGAGCTGAAGAATATGCCGGCGATCCCAGCTACATACCAGGGAATCCCGCGCCGAATGAGCGTGCTGGCGAAGGTGACATTGACGATCGCACCAAAGGAACACGCGGCGTAGAACTTTAGCAGGCCAGTTACAATCCTGGTTCCGCGCAGTCTGAGATCGCGGAAAGTTACGACGTTGTTGAGCAGGAAGTTGTAGGTCATTGCGGCAACGGTCGCGATGGCCTGAGCCTGGGTGAAGTCGCGCAGATGGTTGAGGTAGAGGATGGCCAGGATGGAGAGATGCACCAGCACGCCGGTTGAGCCTACCAGCATGAAAAACACGAACCGGATGGGCAGCCACTTGCCTATGAGCTTGTCGAGGACAAGGAAGAGGTATTCAAGCTTAACGTTGACGTCGAGTTTGCTTTCGCCAAATTGGCGATTGGCAAAACAATACGGCACCTCGGCAACGCGCGGCGGTGTTTCACTCGATGCCAGGATATCGATGAGGATCTTGAATCCAGTACCGGTGAGCCGGGGAACCAACTTGCGAAAGAAGCCGGATTCAACGATGAAGTATCCGCTCATAGGATCGGATACCTCGCAGCGGCAGATGAGGCTTGCGATCCTGCTTCCCAGGTTGCTGAGGTGTACGCGATTCTTTGCAAAGTCGCCCATGCTTCCACCGGCGATCTTGCGGCTGGCGACGACTACATCGAGGTCCTCGTCCTCAATTCTGCGCAGCATTTCGGGGAGAATGGTTTCGTCGTGCTGAAGGTCTGCGTCCATGACCGCGATGTAGGAGGCGGATGAGGCCATCAAGCCCTCGATACATGCCGAGGCCAGGCCATGACGGCCTACCCGTTCAATCAATCTGACGCGACGATTGCCGCGCGCGATTTCGCGGACGAGGTCGGAGGTGCCATCGGGAGAGTGGTCGTCGACGCAGATTGCTTCCCACTCGATGCCGGACAGATTGCGTTCGAGCTTTGCAAGCAGAATGGGAACATTTTGCCGCTCGTTGAACGTCGGGACCACGACGGTCAACTGGAGCGGAACGGTTTGCCCATCCGTAATCGGGCCAGACGAAGCGATGCCGGAGACAAGAGTTGAACTCTTCAATGACAAAACACCTTTCGCCTGAAGACTACATCGGACATCCCATGATAATCATCGAGCAACGGAGCGGCAAACGCGCGATTTTCATGGGATTCGACTGGCCGCGCAGCAGCAACGATCAAGCTGTTATGAGAAGTTGTGGAGCTTCGATTACCGACGGCGTGCGCGATTGTCGCAGCAGGTCCCAGCAACCGGCTACGAAGAAGACGATCAGCAAGATTCCCTCCACCTGCTTCCAGTGACCGTAATTCTGTGCGGCAAAGACGTTGCCAACCGCGACAATTGAAAGCAGATAGAGGATGGCACGAGTGGGAGGATAGGTGTGTGCCAAAAATCGCCATCCAATCAGAGCCATGGGAAGCATCAGTGGAACAATATCGTACTCAATCAGGCGAGGATTGAGGAGAAAGACGCCGAGCAGCAGAACCGGAATCCACTGACGCAGGGAGAATCTACCCTCCAGATACCGGCGCGACAGATGAAGCAGTACAGCAAATACGGGGACAGCATACAGCAGATAGATGACGGTTCCGGCGACGGTGTATGAGATGCCATGACTGAAGAGAAACTTGCTCAGCAGGCCCGCGGGGCTGCATCCAAAGTCGTGGTTGTAACTGAACTGTAGGTTGACGGCTTGCAGGAAGTGATGAAAAAGGGATGGCCAGACAAGAGGCTGTATGGCGAACAGAGCACAGCCCGCCGCTACCGCAATGCCGGCCGGCAACCACTGTCTGCGTGCGGAGAGCAGGGGAATTACCACCAGGATCAGCAGCGGGGCCTTATAGCAGGAAGCAATCAGAATCGCCAGATAACACCAATGCCACTGACCGCGCCACCAACCGAAGGCAGCGCCCAACAGAACCAGGGCATAGAGAATGATGGCGACGTTGCCACTCAGAATGACGTCATGTTGCAGCAGGCCGGGGAAAAAAAGAGCAGCGGGCGCCAGCAGCAGGAAAACTTTGTACTCGCTGTCTTCCACGGCCTGCATGCCCACCCACACAAGGCAAAGTGCGCAGACGGCATAGAGGAACCAGTACAATGTGCCACTCAACCAGACAGGGACCGCGCCAATTGGACGCAGAAGTGGGAGCGTGATCGGGGAGTAAACGTAGCTGAACGGTGTCGGGTCACTGGCATGCGAGGCCAGATCGCGGTGGAAGGCGTCTTGCACGGCCATGGCGTCAGAGTATGGGTCGTGTCCGGCTTGTACAGACTGGATTGCATTGCGATAGACAGAAACGTCCCAACCTGGCCGATCGATGGAAATCCATCCGGGAATGCTTGCGAATGCAAGTATCCAGAAGGTCGCCGCGATCAGTCGAAGTCTGGGTGATATTGAAGGAGTCCCATCGACACACTGCATCTAAGCTCCTGACTCCGCGATATCCGAAGTAGAAAATCATACCGTTCGACGCGCCGCAACCTGGAAGACAACGCAGTCTATATTGTCGCGCACTTACGACAACGTGGGAACATGCTGCAAATCATTGCGGCGGTGCATATCCATGGAGGCGCTTCGGGTTGACTCATCCGCGGCGGACTGCATGCTCTTCCGCGAAATGCACCCTGCTATGGAAAGCACAACAATGGCCGCTTCAATAGGCTGGCGAGAATCCATCCAGGAATGGGTAATGTAGTATGTCATCGGGAATATCACAATCAACACTAAATAGGGCAGTGCAGCGTTGCGATTCCGGCGCCAGAGACGGCGCGCGCCACGCAGCATCAGCAGCGTCATGACGGTGCAAAAAAAAATATTCGGCAGCGCGAAGGGCTCAATTTGCATGAATTCATGGCTGAAGCTCCAGAATCCAGTCCAGTAACAGACAACACGCCGCAGGGTGACAACCACGAAGAATTGCGGGTGACGACGGACGTAGTCGACAGCCAGGGCGCGCTTCTCCGCCATATACGCTGTTTCTCCCAGGGAAAGATACCTTTGCAATTCCAGCGGATTGCTGGCTGGGTGCAAGAGGGAAGGGTTCGGTTCAGAGGTGTCTCCGAAATTGCCCACGTAGAACTCCAGCCAGAAATTATCGCGCACCGGACAAAGCACATGAAGCGCACGGTAGTTTCGCGCAGTCCATGGAGCAAGGACCATGAACGCGCCAACCACTGTCAGAACTCCGTACAGCAGCCACGGTTTGCCTGCCTTCCTGGCGTTCCATAGCGACAACGTCAAAAGAAAGGGCAGCACCGAGAGAATTGCAGGATTGGATAATGCCGTAAGGCCGTAAAGTGCTCCGAAACCGATCCACGCTATCGGTTTTGAGGAGCCTTGTATACGCTGGGCAATGCAGAAGCAGGTGGTAAACAGCAGCGAAGTAAGCGAGTACTCCCACACGCGGTCAGCGGAAAAGAATATCGCAAAGGGATATACGGCCCATGCCCAGCAAGCAATTGTTGCACCTCGAATACCCAGGGAATATTTCGCACTGAAATATATGGGAATGCAGGTGAGCGAGGAGAACAGGCTGTTGAGGGAAAGAATGATGAATCCCGATTTCAGCGAGTAGACGCCGAACAGGCGAAAGACTGCGGCGAGCAGTCCTGCATAGAGGGGCGGCACCAGGGCCGTGGGGCCGCTGCTGGGATAGTACGGCGAGGAAAACCCATGCCCGGTGGCCAGCGCACGCGCCACCCAGCCGACCTCCCAGCCGAACTGTGCGCAGAAATTGTCCACATCCGGCAAATCGCGATAGGAAAAATAAACGACAACCATGCGGATGGATAGCGCAACTATCAGGATGAGTGGAAACAGAACCCGAGGGCCATCGGACAGTGCCACTCTTCCGTCCAACGGCGTTATCGGGACCGCTTCCAATTGTTGAGTAGCTGCGTTCCGCATGCATCCCATCCAATGGAGCCCGTTCCTTGTGAACCCAGCTACATCCTGGGCAATGCACGCAACGGATGCTGCATTTGAGTGGTTAAGTACATGGGAATTTGAAATCTGCGTAGAACGCACCACGAGAAAAGGAGGCGTATGGAGAGGAGAGCCTCCCGGATCGATTTTCATGAATTGCGTAAGTGCTGCTCAACTGGACTCAGAGTACCGGCCATAGGTCCCCCGGTCAAGCGGGGCGGTTGGCCCATCCAATATCCGCGCCGGTGAAGCTTCCGTCTCGCATTAAGGACTATGCTCCCGCAGTGTGGACACTATATTCTTAGCCTCAATGTTCCAGGGATCGGAGAGAAAAATCTCCGAATTGGTCCAAAACGACTGGCCGACCGTAGCGGCTTCGCCGGGGGCTTTGATGCTATCTTTGCATTGCAATATCGATGCTGCTTCACCGGCTGAGACCGGCTTGCTGAAGTAGAACCCTTGAATCTCACCGCAGCGGTGGTGCCGTAGAAAGGACATCTGAGCTTCGTTCTCCACCCCTTCCGCAATCACCTTGAGCCGCAGGCTGTGCGCCATGGTGATGATGGAGGCGGCGATCGCCGCGCCATCGCAATCCACAGCACAGTCGCGAATAAACGACTTATCGATTTTAAGCTTGTCAATCGGATACTGTTTCAGGTAGCTGAGACAGGAATAACCTGTCCCGAAATCGTCAATCGATAGTCTCACTCCCATTTCTTTCAACTCATGGAGGACTGAGAGCGTGAGTTCTTCGTTGGAGAGCAGGAGGCTCTCCGTGATCTCCAGTTCCAGGTACTCAGGCGCGAGGCCAGTCTCGCGCAGCGTTCTGCCGATGAGGGTGAGGAAATTGTCCTGGCGAAACTGGACAGCGGAGACGTTGACAGCTATGGGGACGGCACGCAATCCTTCGTCCTGCCATCTGCGGGACTGAGCGCACGCGGTTCGCAGCGCCCATTCGCCGATAGGCAGGATTAGCCCGTTGTTCTCCGCAATGGGTATGAATTTGTCCGGCGGGATCAGGCCAAACTCCGGATGTTTCCAGCGAATCAGGGCTTCCACTCCGCTGATTCTTCCATTCTGAATATCCAATTGCGGCTGGTAGACAAGGAAGAACTCCTCCCGGTCCAGCGCCAGTTGCAGGTTGTTATCCATGTTCATTCGCTCTATGGCCTTGGCATTCATCTCATCGGTAAAGAACCTCACGTTGCCGCGCCCGCTCGCTCTGGCGGAATACATGGCCACATCGGCATTCCGTATCAGGGTTTCCCCGTCTTCGCCATGCGCGGGGAATATGCTGATCCCAACGCTGCAGCCTACGTTGAGCGATCGCCCCTGGATGCTGAAAGTCGTCTTCATGGCGTCGATCACCCGGTTTGCTGCAACTCGCCGCGTCGGCCGGATCTCTCAGATTGCACAGCATGATGAGGAACTCATCGCCACCCAGCCTGGCTACCAGGTTCGACTCTTCCAGGCATCCCCTCAACCGTTTCGCGACGTCCTTGAGCACAATGTCCCCAAACGAATGTCCAAAGGAATCATTGATGTTCTTAAACCGGTCGAGGTCGATAAACAGAAGCGCAATCTTTTCACCTTTACGGCGTGCGCCAGCTATGGCAACATCCAGGCGATCCTGCAAATGGGATCTATGCGGCAGCCCCGTAAGCGCATCGTAGTAGGCCAGGAACTTCATGCGTTCCTGGGCCGCTTTGTGCTCGGTGATGTCCTCTACCGTGCCTTCGCGGAGAATGACCTTGCCTGATAAATCGCGGATGACGCGCAGATTCACCCGCACCCATTTTTTTGAGCCGTCTTTGCAGAAGATCTCCAACTCCGCGCCATGCACCGCGCCGCACTCCTCGGCCGCCTTGGCCAGCCGGGTCATCCCGCTGGGATCGACCAGCAGCTTCTGAGCCGGAGCGGGAGACGGCCTCGAGCAACTCTGCCGGGGTATCGTATCCATGCATCTTGGCCAAGGCAGGGTTGATGCTGATAAAGCGCCCGTCCGGCGCGGACTGAAAGATGCCAACCACGGAATTCTCAAAGATGCCGCGGTACTTTTCCTCGGCTTGCCGCATCACATCCTCGGTACGCTTCCGTTCCGTAACATCGTGGGCGGCCGCTAAGCAGGCGTCGGCGTCATTAAAATATCAAGTCATGGGAGACAATCTCCACGTATAGGATCGTCCCATTTTTCCTGCGATGCCTCCATATTCCTGAGTTATAGATGCCGGGCTTATACTTTGCGACCTCATTCAGAAGAGCTGGGACATCTCCAGCCGGTCGCAGGTCCACCAGCGTCATCGACAAGAACTCTTGCTTGGAATATCCGTATTGTTTGATCGCGGCTTCATTGATAGCGAGGTACTGAAGTGTCTTGCGGTCGTAGACCCACATAGGGACCGAATTGTTTTTCAAACAGCAGCCGGTACTGCTCTTCCGATTGCCGCGGAACCGCATCCGTATTCTTCTTACCGGCGATGCTGAGCGCGATGGGGAGGGCGCCGATCACGGCCAGCGCCGCGATTACGAAGTCAGTTACGGCTGCATGGAATGTCAGCGTCCCGATATGCGGCAGTAATTGGTGCTTGACGCCTTCAAGGATACACAGGATGAATCCACACACAGCGATTGGCGCAATCGCCTGGATGAGTGTGCTCGAAGCACTTGTCACCCTTGGCGACTCAGAACTACCGGCAACAAATAGCTGAGACCATGGCTTCAATGATGCGGGCCTGTCCACAAGTCTCCAATCGTATGCGTCACGTTGCTTCAAATTGTCCGGTATAAACCGGAATCAGAAGTCTTCCCACAGATGTTGCTAGGGGCTTATAAGCGTAAAGTTTTACGACACTTATCCGAAATTGCACTTTAGTCGTACAGGGGAAGGCAGTGACTGTGATATACGGTGAGCCGCCGCGCGAACGAATAGGATTCTGAGGCCGCATGTCAAAGAGCCGGTACTTTGACTGTTGGATGGCGTTGTGAAGTGCTCACAGGCATGGCGGCAACTGCGGCAGGCGCGTAACGCTGGAGCAAATCCCCCGCCGGTGGGAGGCTAAATATGGGCAAGGGCTGAATTGTACCTGGCGATATGCCGATGGATTGCGGATATACCTGTGCGCGATGTCGCGCCGCTGGGACCCCCGGGAGCAAGTCGATGCCTGAAGTTGAAAGAGTAATACCGTCCCCCGTTGAAGTGCATAAGAGCCAGAGAACAGCCTTGAGTGTGAGTGCGCTGGCTCAATCCTTTCTCGACAACCTCTTCTGTGTGCAGGGCCGATACCGTGAGCGGGCCACCGTAAACGATCTGTACATGGCCCTGGCACATACAGTGCGCGACCGTCTGATTGAACGCTGGATATCCACGGTAAAGAACTACCAGGCACAGGATGTGCGGGTCGTCTGCTACTTGTCCGCGGAGTTTCTGACTGGGCCGCATCTTGCCAACAACCTGATCAACCTTGGAATTTACGAAGAAACCGATCAAGCGATGCGGTCGCTGGGCATCGACCTGAATGCCCTGATTGAGCAGGAGCAGGAGCCGGGGCTGGGGAATGGCGGGCTGGGACGGCTTGCTTCCTGTTTCATGGACTCGCTGGCCACGCTGGACATCCCCGCGATCGGCTACGGAATCCGCTACGAGTACGGAATCTTCGATCAGCAGATAAAAGATGGATGGCAGGTGGAGACCACCGACAAGTGGTTGAAGCTGGGCAATCCCTGGGCGCTGGAACGGCCGGAAGATGCATTCGAGGTGAAATTCGGGGGGCGCACGGAAGCTTACACCGATTCCGAAGGCCGCCGCCATGTGAAATGGCTTCCCGAGCGAGTAGTGCGCGGAGTTCCGCACGATACGCCGATCCTGGGCTATAAGACGAATACCGCAAACACCATGCGGCTGTGGTCGGCGCAGGCAGTCGATTCCTTCGACTTCGGCACATTCAATACGGGTGATTTTTTTGGCGCGGTTGCTGACAAGGTGTCGTCGGAAAACATCTCCAAGATCCTTTACCCGAACGACGAAGACATTCAGGGCAAGCAGTTGCGGCTGGCGCAGCAGTTTTTCTTTGTGTCGTGCTCGCTACAGCACATCTTGAAGATTCAGCTCTCCATGAACCGTCCACTGACCGCACTACAGCGCAAGTTTGCCATCCAGATGAACGACACCCATCCGGCGATTGCCGTGGCCGAATTGATGCGTCTACTGGTGGATGAGCACGCGATGGAGTGGGAGACGGCATGGAGGGTGACTCAGGGCACGCTTTCGTACACCAACCACACCCTGCTGCCGGAGGCGCTGGAGCAGTGGGAACTGAGCCTTTTCGGGGCGCTGCTGCCGCGCCATCTTGAGATCATCGATGAGATCAACCGGCGCCATCTGGAGGGTGTTCGACTTCGCTATTGGGGCGACGAACAGCGCGTGCGCAACCTTTCGCTAATCCACGAAAACGGAGGGAAGTATGTGCGCATGGCACACCTGGCCGCGCTCGGAAGCCACGCGATCAATGGCGTGGCGGAGCTGCACACCGAGTTGCTGAAGACCAGCGTGCTGCGCGACTTTTACGACCTGTCGCCGGAGAAGTTCAGCAATAAGACCAACGGGGTGACGCCGCGGCGCTGGATGGTACTCAGCAATCCCAGGCTGGCCCATCTGCTGACTTCACGCGTGGGACCGGGTTGGGAGCACGATCTTGACAAGCTGAGGCGACTTGAATCGATGGTGGACGACCCGGAGCTGCTGCGGGAGTGGAAGGCGATCAAACTGCACAACAAGCTGGAGCTTTCGGCATACATGCAGGACCGCATTGGGATCGCAACCGATCCCACATCCATGTTCGACGTGCTGGTGAAGCGTTTGCATGAATACAAGCGGCAACATCTACAGATCCTGCACATCTTGACACTTTACAAGCGCATCCAGCACAACCCGGAGATGGACATAGTACCGAGGACCTTCATCTTCGGCGGCAAGGCCGCGCCCGGATACCACATGGCGAAACTCATCATCAAGCTGATTCACTCGATCGGCGAGGTGATCAATGCCGATCCGCTGGTCCGGGAAAGGCTCAAGGTGGTCTTCCTGCCGAACTACAACGTCAAGGTGGGTCAGAGGGTCTACCCTGCGGCCGATCTCTCCGAACAGATTTCGCTGGCCGGCAAGGAAGCTTCGGGGACCGGCAACATGAAGTTCGCGATGAATGGCGCGCTGACCATTGGCACCCTGGACGGAGCCAACGTGGAGATCCGCGAAGAGGTCGGCGAAGAGAACTTCTTCCTCTTCGGACTTACCGTACAGGAGGTTCAGCAGCGCAAGGCCGAGGGCTATTATCCGCGCGCACCCTATGACAGCAACGAGAAGCTGCGCGAGGTGGTGGATTCGCTGACCAGCGGCGAGTTCTCGCACGGCGACCACGGCCTGTTCGCGCCGCTCTACAATTCACTCCTCAATAAAGATGATTATCTGTTATTGGGCGACTATCAGTCATACATCGACTGCCAGGATCGAGTGAGCCAAGCCTACCGGGATCAGGACGCATGGGCACGCATGTCCATTCTGAACGTCGCACGGATGGGTAAGTTCTCGTCGGACCGGTCGATTCGCGACTACTGCGCGGATATTTGGAAGACGTGGCCGGTGAAGATCGAGTTGTAGGGATTGCTTCGTGCAGGCAACGATTCATCCGAATTGAAGCATCCACTGACTGGAGGTCCTTTCAGCGGGTTCTGGCGGAGTGCTCGAGGACCTGCTGAATGTGAACGTCCACCTCGCGCAGTACGGCAGGCGCTACAGCGCAGGCGTCGGTCTCGTAGGAGAGAAGAGGCATCCCTTGCTGGGCTTCGCTCACGCATGGTGCGCTGCCGCTGAGCATATGGAAGCCGACGATCTCCCCCGGTTGCCTCTACTACCAAACGGATGGGAAAGATAGATTGTTTGCAGCCACTGACACGCAATCCCTGACACAGAGTTGTATCAAGGATGGGACCGCGACTCCTTCACACCAGCGAGCTAGATCGCCGGGGACTCCGAGCCGGAACTGGCTACCGAACAGTCAGCAGTTCCGTCTCGTACGGTTTCAAGTTGAGCTTTACCGTAACCGCGCCCTTAGCCGTCGTCGAGGCTACGGGGGTAACGGCACCAGTCTCAGGGGCCCAGACCTCCACCGTCTTCCCGATGGCCTTCAGCGTCACCGAATGCGAGATGGCCTGCGCGCCTTCGTTGAAGAACAGGTAGACGTCTGCATCCTTCAATCGCCGAATGTTCACCTTCAGCGCGGGATCAGGTGCGTCCAGCGCCACCTCGCGCGTGCCGATGACCTTGTTGAGCGCGCTCTCGATCGCCGCCGGAACCACCTGCGCTGCGGGAGGTGCGGCGGGAGCATCGGACGGAACCCTGGGCGACGATGGAAGCTGTGCCGAGGTCTCCACGGTCGCGAAAGCGAAGTCTGCGGTCGTAGCTGCGCGAGAATCCATGATCGACTTCAGCGAAATCAGCGATGGTGTTTTGCCAAGGAAGAGGACCTTGCCGCCGCCCTTCACCAGCGCTTTCAGGCGATCCAGCTCGGCCTGGGAGAGAATATCCGCGTAGGGAATGACGACCGTTCGATACTGGTTGCCGCTCATGGTCTCCAGATAGCCCGGCCCGGCTTTCAGGTCGGTGGCAAGCGCGTCGATGTTGATGATGTCGAAGTCGATCTGGCGCTCGGCCAGCAGGCGTTCTGTCGCCACATAGGCGGTGTCGGCGGCAGGATCGTCCAGCCACATGGAACTTGACGGAATGTATAGCGCAACACTCGCAGCCGGACGTCCCATGCTCATCACATAGCTGAGCCGGTGGACATAATCCATCAGCGCGGGCCACGCCGGATCGCGCATCAGATTCGACGGTCCTCCTCCGCGCGGACGCGGTGGTGGCGCTGGAGCTGTCGTTCCCCCTGTAGCCGCAGTAGTTGCGACGGGTGGTCTGGGGCGCTCCGGCTCAGGCGGCGCGCCGGCAGGACGTGTTGCAGCGAACATCATGGTCTCGATCACGTTGATCCCGCGCACCATCTGTTCGTTCAGGATGTAACGCGCCATGGTCACATCGGGCTCCGGCCGGTATGCGGCAAAGCTCTCGGTAAATGAACGCGGATGGCCATAGATATGCGCCGCGCTGGAGGCAAGCCGTGGATAGTCCGTAATCGTGTCCGTCCATATCTGGTGCCAGATGGCATCGATTCCGGGAACCTCCACATACTTCATGTCGCGCACGAACTCACCCTGCGAGCGCACTAACTGCATCTCCGCTTCTTCGTGGTTGATGTGGACCTGGTATTCCACACCATGCGCCGCGCACCACAGGCCCTGCGGCTTGAAGAATCCATCGCGGAACATCTGCGAGAAGACATCCGCATAGTCGCCCATGGCGCGCTGCTCGGCATCGGTGAGCTTGGGCGCAGCAGGAGGCGGTGCGGCCGGTCGACCGCCGAAGCCGCTTTGCTGGGGCTTGGACATCACTAATACACCCAGGTAGGGCCGAATGTCGTAGCCTTTCACCTGCTGGAAGGTATCGAAGAACTTCGGCGTCCAGGGCAGACCGCCGATGGAGTAGTCCGGCTCGTCACCACGAAAACCGAGGATGGTATTGCCGAACAGCTCGGGCATGACG
>CAWERM010000122.1:0-21088 GCA_963810995.1 uncultured Acidobacteriaceae bacterium
GATGCGGGGCCTCGCGTATGATCCCTCAGGCGACCAACTCCTCACCCATCAATCCAAACAATCCAACGCCGAGCGGAACCTACACCCTTGCAGTCTCCGGGAGCAGCGCCGGCCTCACTCGCAGCGTCAATTTGACGTTGATTGTGCAATAGGCTGGATGACTACTCTGCGTGCCACACCATATCCACGCGGACGGGGATCGCATTCTTGATGGGAATGGTGAGAAACGTGGGCGGATCGATTTTGAAGTCACTCACCGTCGAGGGCACGACTCCGGTAATGTGATGCGACGCGCCTTGGACCGTCTGCTGAAAGGTCACATGTGAGTAGTTCGCGGTGTTGCCGGCAAACTGCACTTCGAGGTCGCAGTCGAGGGTTGACGCGTTAAGACTGGCCTGTGACAGGCGGAAGCGCACCTGGACATACGGGAACTGCGCCCCGCGGGTGGTCTGGATCATATGCAGGTCGCGATTGCTGTCGCCAGAGTCGAAGGACTTGACGGCCACGGCAACCAGAAAATCGCACTGACCTGCATGACATTTGCCCGTGCCGAGTGCGGCATGGCTGGTGCCATCCACCTCATGCATGGGATGCGACATGTGATACGTCAGCGTGGATTGATCTAGTTTCCATGTCTGATCGGTAGCGGAGGCCTGCGCGTTGAGGAGGGTATATGCGGGTACAGCCAGAAACAAAGTTGCAAACAGAGAGAATTTATTCATGGATCCTCAAAATCAGAACTTGATATGGATTGGCCAGGAGACAGCAAGGATCGCCGCGCCATAGCTCGCCGCCGTAGCCGCTGCCACTGCTCCGTGGGCCGACGCGATGCCGTGTACCTTCTGCCCACTGCTAATCTGGTTGTAGGCCATCGCGCCCAAGATCGGGGTCAGTACCATTCCGGGTGCGTGGATGTATATCAGGTACTTGTGCCACTTGACTCCACCGCGCGCGGGCTCATGCGAAACTCTGGGAGCGCGGATGGCGTACGAGGCCGTCGCCGCGTACATTGCCACCGCCGTCGCGCCCAGCGCAACGTGGATGTCGCGCGAGGTGGTATCACTGTAATTCCCTTTCTCTGGAGGAGCACCAGCCGAACTGATGCACGCCGCCGCGACTGGGATCACCGTGATCAGCCCTAACCGCTGATGAATTTTCAGCATGTGTGTGCGCCGATCCATCAGCGCCTGACGCGCTGCGCTGCCCTCGGTATCTGCCGGGGAAAGCCCTAGATCGCTGAGCGAGGGTCCGTTGGAGGGCGGCTGGTTCTGCGCGTAGGTTAGCGAACTGCCGCTGGATAGAGTGTTGCCTCTATTGAGCGCCGATTCTGTCACAACTACTGGAAGAGGGGCATCGGGCAAGGTTAGGGTTTCCGCCTTCGACGATGCTACCTGAATCCCCTGCTGCTGGCTTATTTGTGCGGCAAGCCGACCCGGCACAACGCAAAGGACCGTGAGGTACACTCCACCAATCAGCGCCCTAGTCACGCCCGCCCAAGTGCGCCCCAGTATCTCCATGCCTTCCTCCATTCCATTTGCCGCATAATCCTCCTGCTGCAATGTGGAGGCCCATGGTTAAAAAATACACACTATCTACAGCGACAGGCAAAAGCTGCGCCGGTTCTAAGCATATCCGCCGTTAGATGAATGTTTGCATTACGAGGTTGTTTTTCTCTTGGACGCAGCCCTGTCCTCGGCCTTAGCTTCGGAGGAATTTTTTCGGATGCGCTTCAACACCTGCGCCAGTGTTGTATCGTTCATCGCCTGCACGCCATCGGCGGAAGCCCGCTTCAACAGCCCTGCGATTGCAGGCTCGTCGAGCGTCAACCATCCGTCTTCGCTGGCGGCGTAGATGTCGCCCAGTCCGATCTGCTTGGCCGGCAGCTTGAGCTTCGCCCCGCCGTTGGGGCCTTTGCGTTGCTCGATGAGGCCCTTCTTGTGCAACAGAAGGAAACAGCGGCGAACCATTACCGCGCTCTCTGCAAGCAGCTTTGCAATCACCGCAGAAGTTTGCATCGCGTCGGGTTGTGCAGCCAATACTGTCAAAATTCTTAGACTTAGTCCAAAACGACCGCTCTTTGCCATGCAGAGCAAACTAACACACCGGAGCTAAACCCGACTACCGTAGAAATCGGCGTTGCACAAATCGTAATGCTTTCATCGCGCTCGAACCGCATTTCATGGATGCACAGGGCGGCTCGTTCCCGCTGCGAAATACTTGCCCGGCGTGCTAGCCTTTTCAAGTGAATATTCTTTTTGTAGGAGACGTCGTTGGCCCGGCCGGCCGGCGCATCGTCCGCGAACATCTGAGCCACGTTCTGGAGACCAACGAGGTCGATCTGGTGGTGATTAACGGTGAGAACGCCGCCGGTGGTTTCGGCCTGACACCCTCCATTGCCGAAGAACTCTTCGACATGGGCGCGCACGTCATCACAACGGGCAACCACATCTGGGACAAGAAGGAGATATTCGAGTACATGGCCGTGCCCGCCGGGTCTCATGCGCGCGGCCGCCGCATACTGCGCCCTGCCAACTACGCCGTGGGCACGCCGGGCTTCGGCGTCTATGAGGGCCAGTTGCCCGCTGGGCAAGACTATGCCGTGATGAACCTGCAAGGGCGCGTCTTCATGTCCAGTTGCGACGACCCCTTCCGCATGGCCGATGCGATGCTGGCCAAGATCAGCGCCAAGGTGGTCCTGCTGGACTTCCACGGCGAAGCGACCTCGGAGAAGGTGGCGCTGGGCTGGTATCTGGATGGCCGCGTCACCGCTGTACTGGGCACGCATACCCACGTCCCCACCGCCGACGAGCGACTGCTGCACAACGGCACGGCCTACCAGACGGATGTGGGCATGTGCGGATCGTTCGACTCGGTGATTGGCGTGGAGACGGAACTGGTTCTGCATCGCTTCCTGACCGGGATGCCGGGCAAGTTCGAGCCGGCCAAGGGCAATCCGAAGATGTGCGCTACGCTGATCGAGTGCAACGGAGCGACCGGGCGGGCCAGCGGGATTCGGCGAATCTTTCTCGGCGAATAAGACAAAGGCTATTATGATTCGACATTCATAAGATGCGGGCCACGAGCGATGAAAAAATCGAAGTTTAGCAGACGGGCGTTTCTAGGGGCAGCGGCAGCCGCGACGATTGCGGCACAAGTTAAGTTTGCCGGAGCACAAGATACGGCGAAGGCACACGCGGCGGAGACCTGGCCGGAGAATGGGACGCTGATTCCCGATGAGGGATGGCGGCTGTGGGTGGACGAGAAGGCCGAGTGGAAGCAGGACGCGATCTTTCTACCGGAGGATGTAACGCAGGGCTCGGATGGTGCGGTGACAGGTGGAGGCAAGCCACTGCCGGTGAATGCGCCGACGGGTGGGTGGGGCGCGCTAGGCAATGCTGCGGGGATTGCGGTGACGCTGCCATCCACCGTGGAGCAGCACTTCTGGGGGAAGTATGGAGCGGGAGACGATGGCAAGCCGCGTTCGTATACGCCGGATGAGTACCGGTATGCGGCGGACGATCCCGCGCCGCAGAATGGAGCGTACTTTGGCGTGTCGTGGTGGTGGCGGGAGATAGAGATTCCGGCGGCGATGCAGGGCAAGCGTATCTTTCTGCACATTCGCGGGGCGAGATTGCGGGCCGAGGTTTATTTGAACCAGAAGCTGGTGGGCTACTCGATTATGGAGGAGCTGCCGTTTGAGGCGGAGCTGACCCATGCGGCCAAGCCGGGCGGGAAGAATGTGCTGGCGATCCGGATTACGAATCCCTTCGGGCGGCTGGACTGGATCGACGGGATGAATGCACAGTGGGGAGCGGTGAAGCTTTACCGGTCGCACGGGTTTGGCGGGCTGGATCGGGGGATGACGATCAGTGCGCATGGCGAAGTTCGGGTCGTAGATATGTGGGTTCTCAATACAACTGATCCGAAGCGCATTTCGGTGAACGCACATATTGATTCAACCGGCGGTGCCATCCTGATTGGAAATGTTGAGTTCGAAGTGGTTGATCCTCGGATGGGCAGGACAGTAGCAAAAGGATCGAGCGAGATATCCCCGGTAGAAGGAGTGGTGCCGAGATCGAGCGGAGAGAAGTATCCGGTCCAAATACACACCGCTGACATTCGATTTCAGAGTGCGGAGATTTGGGACTTATCATCACCCCGGAAGTACCATCTGCGGACGACAGTTTATGGACCAAATGGTAAAGCTGATACCCGCACCATCGCGTTTGGCTTTCGTTGGTTTGCGCCGGAGGGGTTAGGGACGGATGCGTTGTTTCGGTTGAATGGGCGGCGGATGAAGATTTATACGGCGATCTCGTGGGGATACTGGGGGCTGAACGGGATGTGGCCGACGCCGGAGCTTGCGGTGAAGGAGGTGACGCAGGCGAAGAAGCTGAACCTGACCTGCCTGAACTTCCACCGCAACCTGGCCAAGGAGGATGTGCTGCGCGCACACGACCGGCTGGGGCTGCTGCGGTATATGGAGCCGGGCGCGGGGAAGATGGCCATCGGCAGGCTGCCCAGCGGCGCGCAGGCCAACGCGGCGTCGATTGTGATGGAGAAGCCGACCGATGCTGCGGACAAGTTTGCCCAGCGGTATATGTTCACCAAGTGCGTGGAGATGGTGAAGGCCTTCCGATCGCACCCGTCGGTGATTGAGTACTGCCTACAGAACGAGATTGGCGCAGACCTGACGAACCCCGACACCATCGCCATTCTGGAGGCGATGCGCGCCGAAGACCCCAGCCGATGCATTGTGCTGAACGACGGATTTGTTGCTCCGCCGACGAAGGCCGCGCAGGCCTGGTTCGCGCCGTACGACGCCGAACTGCACCGCAGCGATGTGGAGGAGTGGGGCGGATGGTGGAACCAGCACCAGGGCGCGGGCGATGAGTGGTACGACCAGTTTTATAAATCGCCCACGGACTTCACCTATAAGTCGCCGGAGCGCAAGGCGATCAGTGAGTTCGGTGAGATGGAGGGATGCGCCACGCCGGACAACCACTCGCTGATGCTGCATGAGCTGGCCGACCCGAAGGGCACGGGGATTGGCAACCAGCCCGCGAATACGAGCTACGACCTGGCCGACCACCGCGAGATTCTTGCGGCATACGACAAATTCATCGACAAGTGGGGATTTCGCGAGGCGTTTCCGGCGACGGAGAAGCTGTGGCTCTCGCTGGGCAAGAAGAGCTACGACACCTGGCAGAACTATCTGGAGAACGCGCGCATCAGCGATGAGCTGGACTTTGCGGCGATCTCCGGCTGGGAGAGCACTGCGATTGAGAACCACTCGGGGATTGTGGACAATCTCAGAAATTTCAAAAGTCCGACCCGACGCCGATCACGGCTACGCTGCTGCCCGTGCGGCCGGTGGCGAAGCAGCGGGCAATGTGTACTGCACAGGGCGAGACGGCGACGTTCGATTTATTTTTGCTGAACGATACCTCGAAGCCTGTGACTGGCACGCTGAGCTTCAGCGCGGTGACACCATCGGGCAAGCTGGTGAAGCTGGGCGAATTCCCTGCCCCTGCGCAGACACCGGATATATTCTCGTATCTGGTGAAGGAGGCGTTTGTCACTCCGCCGCTGACTGAGGTGGGGACGTATCGCTTCAAGTTCGCACTATCGAGTGCGCCGGGCGTGACGCAGACGAAAGAGATATGGGTTGCGGAAAAACCACTTAGAGCACTGCTGGGTGTGCCATGTAGTGTCGCCGTCTCTGGCATTTCGGAGACGTTGCGCAAACAGCTCACCCAGATTGATGGTGCGTACAGTCTTGGTCTTCAAGACTTCGTGCCCGGGCGCAAGTATGACGTAATTATTTCTGGCGGCGTGGTGACGGGCGCAGCTACGACTCAGAACGAGGGCGAGACCACAGGTCAGGAGGCAGTGCCTCCGCGAGGCGCGCCGCGCAGGCCGCAGCAGCCGGGAGCGTTGACGGATGGAATCATTGATGCGGTGAAGGCAGGCACTCCGCTGCTGGCCATTCCGCAGACCGACGCGCTCTCCGACGGCGTGGCCAAGCAGCTCGCCGCGGCAGGGGCTTTCACCTACAACGGAGCGGTCGGCGACCTGCGCGCGCCGTGGATGGGCAACTGGTACTTCGTGCGCAAACATGCGCTGTACGAGGGCATGCCGGTGGACCAGGCGATGGGAATCCATTACCAGGCGCGGGGGAACGAGTCGAACGGCCTGCTGGTGGAGCGCGCGCCGGGCGGTGCGGAAGTTGAGATTGTGTCCGCCTACTCGCGCGACCACAGCCGGCAGATCGGCGCGGGGACGTTTACGGCGAAGCTAGGCGCGGGCAAGATCGTCTACCACCGCGTGCCGGAGTTGCAGCCGGTACTGCAGGCGCGATTTCTGTCGAATGCCCTGATATGGCTAACGAGTCGAGCTTTGGGGTTGTAATCCCACACCACAAAATCGAGATATGGGTTACTCCGCAAAGACACCGGCGGAGATTCTGACTCTGCTAGTCAGAATGACGTTCAAAGGCCATCCCACCCTAACGGCGGTAAGGCTGCCGTTAGGATGGGGCACCCAATAATAGAGGTCAATCAACAGAAGAGGCAGCCACGAACGGGCTGCCTCTTGCTTACCACGGATGTTTACAGCTTACTTCTTGGCTGGGGTTGTGCGATGCGCCGGAGTGGGCTTTGCGGCGGGCTTGGCTGCTGCCTTGGGCAGCACCACATCGCCATCGCTCATGATGATCATGACAGGATTTTGGGTAAACGAGGAGTAGGTACCGGTGAGGGTGACTGTCTGCCCAACCGCAGTGGCCGCGGCGATTGCGTCCGCCTTGGCCTGAGCTGCCGCAACTTCCTTCTTGTAGGCGAGCTTCTGTGCGGGGGTTGCGTTGGCTTTAAGGTCGGGAATAGGATCGGGGGCCGTCATGTTGAAGGTAAAGTCCGCGATCTTTGGATTGGCATTCTTGGCGTCGTCGGTGACAGCGACTGTCAGCACGGTGGGTGAGGATGTGATGACCAGCGCGCCGGGTATCTGGAACGACTTACCCTTGATGGTGTCCCATACCTTGGCTGCGTCTTCCGGCGATCCGTACTGGAAGATCATCTCCTTGTCGGCAATGGCTAGCGTAGAGAGGTCGGGCGTCCCAACGATGATGTTGTGTATCTTTTCTGCCGGGGTCAGACCAGGCTTGATGGTGGCAAAGAAGCCATCGGGAGGATTCAGATTGGCTGTTGCGGCGGCAACCATTGCATCGTAGCCATCGTCTACATCGTGGTATTTGTGATAGCACCACTTGGCGTAGGGAGACATCACGGTCTTGTTGGCAGGCGGCGCGAAGGCCACGGCTCGGCTGGCATAGAACGCACAGTTGAGATAGTCGGGCGGCGTGGACAGGGAGTAAGCCTCTCCCAGGAAATAGGTGTCCACCAGGTAGGGTCCAGGCTGTTGTGTGGCGGCCACAGGAACAGACGCGAGTTCCTTCTTGAAGGCGTCGATTGCTGTTGCGTAGTCCTTCTTGACGAGAAATGCGTCGTCGCCAATCACATTGTAGAAGATGGGGAATGCTGTACTCTGCATTTTCTTGAAGTCGTCTGCGGACAAGGTGGTGGGCTGGGTCGCAGCCAGTCCCTTCTGCGCGTAAACGGTTGCGGCGTCCAGCGCAGCCTGCTTGGCTGGGGATCCATCCGGCAGCGCGTCGGCGGCCTTCTTGCCAAGATACGCCTCGAAGGTGAGCGCGCGCAGGTTGGCGGGTTCAAGCTGTAGCACGCGCGCGGCGGAGTCCAGAATTTTAGTCCCTGTCGTGTCGTATGCGCTGTACGCGGTCATCAGCTCCACCAGAGCGCTGAGCCTGACACCGGGACATGCGGAGGTAGGAAAGTCGGTGAGGTACTTCTCGATGCCCGCCGCCTTGGCCTGCGGATTGCTCTGGGCTATGGCGTTGGTGTAGGCCGTGTACTCCGCGTCTGGCAGAGCGCATGGCGCAGCGGCGGGCTGTGCGCCGAGGTTGACGGGCTGCGCGGCGGCTGGTGCAGCCGGAGCGGCGGTCTGGGCCAACGCACACGACACACCCGATGCAATCACGGTACACGCCAGGAGAGTGGCTAAGACTTCCTTCTTCATGCAAGACTCCTCATTCATTTTGAAAAGATGCCTGCCACCCGGTGGTCCCGGAGGTCAAGTTGGTTCTCAACTACTCGCGTGGAACCAGTCTGTCCTTTTACCGCAGGAACAGTTGCGACCCACTAGATGCTGATTATAGGAATCCCGATCTCCGGTTGCAAGTTCCAGAGATAAAAGGTAGTGGGTCATTTTGAGGGTGCTTCGCGACCGGTTCGATTCGGCCCAGTGTCCCGGCATCGGGGCCGGACCGGGTGGAGTCGTGGAGGACTCCTGGCTTGCTATACTGAAAGGGTTCGGGCTGCATCCGCCGGCAGGCCAGGCGGAGCGGCACTGGAGAAGAACATGAGTGTTACCCAGCTACGTCCCGCCGCTGCACCTCCGCCCCTACGCCGAATTACCTCCGCCACACTGCTTCAGAAAAAAGTTGCACGCCAGCCCATCTCCGCGATGACCGCGTATGACTACCCCACCGCGCGTCTGGTGGACGAGGCCGGCATCGACCTGGTGCTGGTGGGCGACTCACTGGGAATGGTGGTGCTGGGCTACGAGAACACCCTGCCCGTTACCCTGGACGAGATGCTGCACCACACCCGTGCTGTTGCGCGCGCGCTGCGCCGCTCTTTTCTGGTGGCCGACATGCCCTACGGCTCGTACCATGCATCCGCACGCGACGCAGTCCGCAATGGGTTGCGATTGTTAAAAGAGGCAGGCGCGCAGGCCGTGAAGATCGAAGGAGGCTGTTCGCGCGCCAAGCTGGTGCGGCGCCTGACCGACGCCGAGGTGCCCGTGGCGGCACACATCGGACTAACGCCGCAATCGGTCCACAGCATGGGTGGCTATCACGTCCAGGGCAATTCCCTGGAAGCATACGAGCAGCTATTGGCCGACGCGCGCGCGCTGCAAGATGCAGGGGCCATCGCCATCGTTCTGGAAGGCATACCGCGCGAACTGGCCTCAGCCATTACTGCGCACAGCTCCATTCCCACCATCGGGATCGGCGCAGGGCCGGATTGCGATGGCCAGATCCTGGTCTTCCACGATTTGTTCAATCTCACCTTTTCACCTCCGGCAAAGTTCGCCCGGCAATATGCCGATGGCGCAAGCTTCTTCAGCCACCGCGCTCACCCAGTACCGCGATGATGTTGCCGCTCGCCGGTTCCCCAGCGACGCTGAGAGCTATCACCTTTCCCGCGAGGTCCACGCCGCTGATGGAAGCCGCCCACCCCCGCGCCCGCAAAGCATAGGACGAAGAATAATGTGCATCTGCAAGACTCCGCCGAGATGCACGCCGCCTGCCGCTGACTACGGAACGCGGAACCACACCCTGGGCCTTGTTCCCACCATGGGAGCGCTGCACGCGGGCCATCTTTCGCTGGTCGCCGCCGCGCTCGCCGAGTGCGACGCGGTGGTGGCCAGCATCTTCGTCAACCCCATGCAGTTCGGCCCCGGCGAGGACTATCGAGGCTTATCCGCGCGACTTCGACGCCGACTGCATCAAGCTGGAATCCGCCGGAGTCCACGCGCTGTTTGCTCCGCCGGCCGAAGAGATGTTTCCCCCCGACAACACCACTTTCGTCGACACAGGCGAGCTTGGCACGCGCCTGGATGGAGCTTCGCGTCCCGGCCACTTCCGCGGCGTCGCAACCATCGTTGCACGGCTCTTCCACATCGTACGGCCCGACCGCGCCTACTTCGGTCAGAAGGACGCCGCGCAGGTCGCCGTGTTGCAACACATGGTGCATGACTTGAACTTTCCGGTGCATCTAATTGTTTGTCCAGTAGTACGCGAATTAGATGGCCTTGCTATTAGTTCGCGCAATCGCTACCTTTCCCCCGCCGAGCGTAGCCGTGCGTTGATTCTCTCCCGAGCGCTTGGCGCCGCGCAGCAGATTGCACAACAGGGCGAGACCCGCGCCGATGCATTGCGAGCAGCAATGCAAGCAACATTTGCGACGGACCCACAGGTGTGCGTGGACTACACCGCTGTTGTTGATCCCAACACGCTGCTTCCGGTAGACAATATCAGCCACGGCGCGCTAATCGCCGTCGCAGCATGGATCGGAAGCACGCGGCTGATTGACAACCTGTTGCTGGCTTCGCGAGTCTAAAGCCGCGTAGTCGTCCACAGATCATGCAGGTGGACCACGCCAAGCGCCTCACCGTGAGCGCCCACTACGATCAGGGAGGTAATCTTGCGTGCCTCCATCAGCTCCAGTGCCTCACCCGCGAATGCATCGGGCGCAATGGTCACTGGCTGCGCGTTCATGATCTCGCCTGCCGTGTGCGCCAGTGCGTTCGGCCCGTCGCGCTCCAACAGCCGCCGCAGGTCGCCATCGGAGATCATGCCCAGAAGCGCGTGCCCTTCGCCGAGCACGGTTGTCATTCCCAGCTTCTTGTGCGACATCTCGTGAATCACCTGCGCCATGGGTGTATCGCGCGCCACCTGTGGCAACGCGTCGCCTGTGTGCATCAGGTCCGCCAGGCGCGCCAGCCGTCGGCCCAGCCGACCGCCAGCGTGCAACTGAGCAAAGTCCTCCGCTGCAAATCCCCTGCTGCGGCTCACCTCCAGCGCCAGCGCGTCGCCCAGCGCAAGCATGACGGTGGTGGAAGCCGTCGGCGCTAGGTTCAGTTCGCCGGCCTCCGCCGCGACGCTGGTGTCGAGCCACACCCTACTGGCCTGCGCCAGGGTAGAGCACTCTTCCCCACACAGGCTGACGAGCGAACAGCCAAGCCGTGCCAGCGCGGGTAGCAGAGCCAACACCTCTTCGGTCTCTCCACCCGCGGAGAGCGCAACCACCAGGTCGCCCGCCGCAATCATCCCGAGGTCACCATGCAGCGCCTCGGCCGGATGGAGAAAGTGCGCGGGAGTCCCTGTGGAGCACAGGGTTGCCGCAATCTTGCGTGCGATCAGGCCGCTCTTGCCCATGCCTAGCAGGATGACGCGGTTCCCTCGGCCAGCCGTCTCCACTAGCAGCTCGACTGCGCGGGCAAATGGGGCAAGCATCGGGCCATCTAGACGGATGGCCAGTTCCAGCAGAGCGCGGGCCTCTGTGCGTACCACCTGTGACGGATGTGTGCGTTGAATTTGAGAAGAGATCGCCATGCGTTTATGAGACCTCTCCGATGCTAGCAGAGGAAGGCTGGAAGCTGCGATTACAGGTTGACGTAGCCAAAGCCATCAGTGTTCTACTTTAAGCATGAACGCAATTCTTAGATCATGTCGTCAAATCCTTCTCTTCCTTCTGGTCCTGCTTGCAGCCGCATGGGTTTCCGGCGAAGGCTATCAGTGGCTGCTCCGCTGGCGTGCTGAAAGATTGCTCTCCGACGTTCGCTCGCTCGGAGTGAATCGCAGCGGATGGCCGGATGCGCAGAAGATGATGAAGAAATGGGGCCAATGGAGTGTCCCCACAGCAAGCTGCACAGCGGATTCCTGCACCTACCAGATCAACGTGGCACAGACGATGGTACCCATACTTGGAGGCTATCCCGCTAAAGGCGTCAAGAACTGGTTGCCGAAGTTGATGGGCCATCTCGGTCTGCGCAGTGCCGCAGCCCGCGCTGGGTTCACCGTGCAGTATAGCGTTATCACTGAGGAGTGGTTCGGCGAGCAGGTGACTCTACCCATAAAGGATTGGGACCTCTCGGCAGGCTATGTCCCGTACCTCTCAGCTTCGTCCCACGCGAGCACCAAATTTCACGACCACATACGAGAACCGGACCAAGTGTTTCCAAACCGGCTGGTTCGGATCTATCCGCATGGTATGAACGCGAGTTTCGCCATCGATGAGGACCCGTCCGAACAGGCATTGTTGATGGACTTCCGATTCAACTGCATCACTCAGATCAGGCCCTGCCGAGATGTTGCCGAAATGCTACCCGAAGGCTGGCGGACCTTGCAGGCGGAGCAGCATGGGGCCAACCCACGGTAAACTTGAAGGACATGTGGCAAGCGAATCTCGCTGTCCCGGAAGGATGTCCTCGAAGCGATGCGAAGAGCGCTTTTGCTATTGATGCTGGTTGCCGGAGTCGCGCTCGTCGCGTGGTCCGGGTGGCAGAACCTGCGCCAACGACGCAACCTTTTACAGGTGCAGCAAGACCGCCGCGTCGATCTGATTCCCGACACGCAGGGCGCGGCGTCGGACGACAGCTCCGGCGAATCGCTACTGAAAGGCAA
Organism: uncultured Acidobacteriaceae bacterium; assembly: GCA_963810995.1. GTDB lineage: Bacteria > Acidobacteriota > Terriglobia > Terriglobales > Acidobacteriaceae > Edaphobacter. The sequence goes on from CAWERM010000122.1 coordinate 12,269, forward strand.
ATCCGCGCCCGCCTTCACGCTGAACGATCTGAACGGCAAGAAAGTCTCGCTGAGCGACTTCAAGGGGCATCCGCTGCTGATCAACTACTGGGGCACCTACTGCGCCCCGTGCAAGATCGAGATGCCGTGGCTACAGGAGTTAAGCAAGAAGTACGCTGGCGATGGCTTGCAGGTGGTCGGCATCACCTATGACTCGGAGGTTGGCCACGACACCATAGCCAAGGACACCAAGCAGCTCGGCGTCACCTATCCCATCCTGCTCTCCGACACCAAGGCGGAGAACGACTACCTTAAGGGCACCGAGGTTCTGCCCATGTCGTTTTACGTTGACAAGGCGGGCAAGGTGATTGAGGTGACCGCAGGCGCGGGCAGCAAGGATGAGTTGGAATCCATGGTGAAAAAGATCATTGCGGCAGGCGGCAAATGAGGGCCGGGTCCCTACTAACGAACCTTACTGCCGTGGCGCTCTACTTCGGAACAAATGCTATGTTAGGCGGCGTTCAACTCAATATGGACGCGCCCGCAGCGCCAAAGTCCTATGTACAGTTTGCCGCCGAGCCGCAGTCTATAGCGGCCAACAAGCAGGCCACACTAGAGCTTCGCTTCCAGGTGGTGCAGGGTTTCCATATCAACTCGCACACACCCAAATCGAAGTTCCTGATTCCGACTATGTTGAGCCTCCAGCCCGCAACTGGAGTCAAGCCGGGCTTGCCCGAGTTCCCTGCCGGACAGCTTTATAGCTTCGCATTCGACCCAAGCGAAAAGGTGGATGTATACGCAAACAGCTTCATAGTAAAGTTGCCTGTCGTGGCCACGACTGGAGAGCATATGATCGACGCAACATTGAAGTATCAGGCCTGCGATAACGCATCCTGCTACCCGCCGAAGACGCTAGCGGTGAAGGTTCTGTTTAACGCGAAATAACGCAAGAGCGGGGTTGACCTACCATGTACCGCGAAGGCGCATGGACTATGCGAACGCAGGCTTATGCTGTTTCAATGGAATTAATAGCTTTGCAACCAGGATTGGCGGAAGACGAATGGAAGAGTTCAGAAGGCTGACGCGGCTGCCCGCGTACGTATTCAACATCACCGGCGAATTGAAGGCCACTGCGCGCAAGCGCGGCGAAGACATCATCGACTTCGGGATGGGCAACCCGGACGGCGCGACGCCGAAACACATCGTGGATAAGCTGATTGAGGCAGCGCAGAAGACAGCGACCCACCGCTACTCGCTCTCGAGGGGCCTGCCCCGCTTGCGCAAGGCCATCTGCGACTGGTACCACCGCCGCTATGGGGTCGATCTCGACCCTGAGACCGAGGCCATCGTCACTATCGGGTCGAAGGAGGGCATCGCCCACCTCTGCCTCGCCATGCTCGACCACGAAGATACCGTAGCGGTGCCCAATCCCAGCTACCCCATACACATCTACGGGCCGGTGATTGCCGGCGCCAAGATCCAAAGCATCGCCCTGGAAGACACCGACGAGGCGACCCTGATTGAGACGCTGGAGCGCGAGCTGCCACTGATGAAACCGCGCCCCAAGCTGCTGATCCTCAACTTCCCCGCCAACCCCACTACTCAGTGCGTCGAACTCAGCTTCTTCGAGCGACTGGTGCCGTTGTGCAAGGACCTCGGCATCTACATCATCCACGACCTGGCCTACGCTGACCTGGTCTTCGATGGTTACAGCGCGCCCAGTATCCTGGAAGTTCCCGGCGCAAAGGAGATCGCGGTGGAGTTCTTCACCCTGTCGAAGAGCTACAACATGCCGGGCTGGCGTGTCGGCTTCATGGTGGGCAGCAAGAAGCTGGTGGCCGCTCTGGGCCGCATCAAGAGCTACTTCGACTATGGGACGTTTACCCCGATCCAGGTAGCGTCGATCGCCGCGCTGGACGGCCCACAGCAGTGCGTCGCCGACATTGTCGCTAACTACAAGTCGCGCCGCGACGTGCTGGTCACGGGCATGAACAACCTAGGCTGGCCGGTGGAGTCTCCCAAAGCAACCATGTTCGTGTGGGCGAAGATTCCGGAGCAGTTTCGCGCCATGGGGTCGCTGGATTTCTCCAAGAAATTATTGATCGATGCGAAGACCGCAGTCAGCCCCGGCATCGGCTTCGGCGACCATGGCGACGCCTTCGTACGCTTCGCGCTGATCGAAAACGAAGAGCGCACACGGCAGGCGCTGCGCGGCATGAAACAGATGTTCAAGACGGGCTGAACCATGCGAAGCCAAGGGGTGCCATACCGAGGACTGCATGACAAATGACGACGTGAACCTAGTACGAAAAGTATTATGCTGGGGCTTCGCGGCCTTGTTATTGATTCACTCACAAGTCGTGGTGAGAGAAATCCGATACATATTGGACGGTCACCACACTCACCAACTCCATTGGCTGCTCGTCATGGCTTCGTTGTCATTCGCCGTGCTCATCATCTCTGCGCTAGCTTGGTGGACCCTGTGGAAGAGGTGGCCGACTGCTAGAGTTTGGGCAATCGCGGGAAGCGTCATGCAGATTGCGGTTTTCGTCGTGTCGGTAATGTTGCCATCCCGAACTGGCACTTACCATCGGAGTGCGCTGGGTCTAGGAGTTGGCGGAGTACTTTTCTTTTCGTGGCCGCTACCGCTTTCCGACTGCTCATGGCCGCTAAGGCTATCCAGCTCCAACCGTACCTGAGAAGCCGAGGAACCGGAACGTCTCCGATCCCTAGAGCACCGGCGAATCGTTTCCCAGCATGGCTTTGCGGATGACTTTGATGGGAGCGAAGCCCTGGCGCATGAAGTCGTCGTGGAACTGTTGCAGGCTGAAGGCCGCGCCCTGCTTGGTCTTCACATCCTCGCGCAGCTTCATGATCTCCAGCTTGCCCAGGGTGTAGTAGAGGTAGGTGGGGTCGCCGGTGCCGCGTTTGGTCTCTACTTCGGCCACCGAGCGCGACTGGTAACCCTGCGTGACGAAGAAGTCCTCCGCCTGCTCAATGGTCCACTTCCCTGCCGGCTCGCCCTGGCCAGTGTGCAGCTTGATGGAGTTGACGAAGCGCGCGTCGCGCAGAAGCGCGTCCTGAATCTGCCCCAGGCGGATGAGCCGCGCCTGGCGCAACTGCTCCGGCGTCGCGTTAGCAGGAGCCGCGGCGTATCCCTGGTCCAGAATCATCTGCTCGCAGTAGTGCGCCCATCCCTCGATGTTGGTGTTGGCGCCCAGCAGCTTGCGGATGGTGCTGCCGAAGCGCGGCACCCATAGGAATTGGATGTAGTGACCGGGGTACGCCTCATGCACGCTGGTGGAGATGATGGTGCCCACGTTGAAGCTGGCCATATGCTCGGCCACATGTTCGGGCGTCCAGTCCTTCTCCGGCAGGGTGACGTTGAAGTACGCCTTGGCGGAGTGTGTTTCAAACGGCCCCGGCGAGTCCATGGAGGCAAAGGTGGTGGCACGCATAAAGGGCGGCGTCTCCTCCAGTGTGGGCTGCACGTCGCTGGGGATGGTAATGATGTGATTGCCACGGATAAACGCGATCAACGAATCGAAGGTGCCATGGAACGCGTTCAGCAACTGGTCCGGTGCGGGATGGATGTTGGCGAGTTCGGCCAGCACCTGCTGCGGTGTATTGGACGGATCCACCAGCTTGGCCACGCGGGCAAACTCTGCCTGGTTCTTGTGCAGATCGTCCATCGCGATTTGCAGAAGGCGATCCAGCGGCAGGTCCACCATCTCATCGTAGGCCAGCTTCTTCTGGAACGTGTCCGCGCCGAGACGGAAGTCTCCATTGGAGCGTGGCAGCAGGTCTGTCTTCATCCACGCGCCATAGCTCTTGAGGGCCTCCACGACTGCCACATTGGTTTTGGCAAATTCGGCCTTAGTGACCGCATCGGTCGCCGCATTCGGCCCGGTCAGAAACGCGCTGGGTACATCGTTTTGAAAGAAGCTGACGTCGCCGTCGATCTGCTCCAGGGCAATCTCGGTAGAAATTCGCGCAGGGTCCTTCAAGTTCTTGCGCGCCTCCAGCAGCGCCTGCGGCATCTTCTTTTCACGTTCCACCAGCGCTCGCAGCCGCGTGTCGGTTGAGGCATAGGGCCGCTCCATGATGACGAAGGCCGAGTTGGTAATCCCCGACGAATAGCTGTCCGGGTCCTTCTCCCAGCCTCGGATCACCTCCAGCGAAAGCAACTGCGAGCGAATGTTGTTGAGTAGGATGTCGCGGTCCGCGGCCTGCGGAGCGTCCAGAGCGCTGGAGTCGATCGCCTCCACCTTCTTCTCGTACTCATGCAGCGCCGCAACCTCGCGCCCGACCTCGGCGGCCGAGTAGTCCTCCAACTGCGAGTCGTACTGGTGCAGCCCCGCCTGAGTCCCGCTGGTGGGTGAGAACTTGAAGTACACCTGGGAGAAGAACTGGTCGGCGAGCGCGGTGAAGGTCTGCTGCGCACCGTCGGCGGCGATACGTTGTGCGGACATGGCGGGGGTTAGCATAAGAGAAAGGAGGAGGACGGTGGCTGGGGGTCTGTGGGTCATCGTCATGCTGAGAGTTTACGGGAAAACCGGTCTGGAGATCGAATCGTAAGCGCGAACCGCTGGACGCAATGCGGGAAACGTGACTGTAGGTAGTGGGCAGTTTGAAATCCTGGCTAAACGAAGTTACCTGAAACGTCGCATTTCATGCGTATCGAGATTGTGCGCCTCAAGTAAATGAAGTATTTGTTCATTTGTCACAGGGAGAGTGAGCTCCGGCACCATCGAGGTGTAAGCTTTCTAGCAGACGAAATCATGAACCGAGCCATGCGTCATCCTATGATCGCTTTTGCGATTGCTTGCTGCCTTCAAGGCACAGCCCTCGCCCAACGGCAGCCACCGCAAAAAATCCAATCTCTCCCGGTCTTGCCGGCGTCACCCGAAGCGCCGGTTACGCTGCCTTCACTGAAAGACCCCGCCACCGTCGACCAGATACGCGAATACCTCCGACTCAGCGGCGATATGGACTCTTACCGCACAAGGTGCGATTGCTGCAATCGACAAGGAGCGCTCAAAAGGTGTCTACCAATACTGGCCGGAATCGTACTGGACGGACCTCAAAGCCGAAATGGGGAAGACAGACCTCATGCCGATGTACATCACCTGGTACCAGCACGGCGTATCCAGAGACCTGATGCAGGAGGTGCTCAACACCTATCACCTGGTGGGCGCCACTCTATTCCTAGTCACTCCGGCCAACTACAAGCTCACTGTTGCCCAGCACGCGATTGCAAGCGATGTGGATCAACTGAGACTTGCCAAGACGCAGGAAGTGATTCGGAAGGTCTATGCAATGTACAAACCCCAGATCCAAGCCGCAAGCGCTCGCTTTCGGGCCGACAATCCGAATTCGGTGAACAAGTAGAATCGCGGCGAGGCCAATCTTTTGTTGGGCCACTCTTTGTGCTCGATCGCCGGCACGTCCATTGGCTCGAACTGCCAGAAAAGTCATTTCGGAAAGTTCGGTCATTCAATTCAATTGACCCACCACCTGACTGCGATATGGATTGACAGTGGAATTTTAAAGCTGATAGCTTCGCATCGCTTCGATGCACCTTAGCGGCCCGTGCCGTATACCCCCGGAGAGACTTATGCCAACATCACCCGTATCGCGCCGCAGCTTTCTGAGCGGCTCCGCAGCCTCCGCCGTGGCCTTGACAGCCGCCACTGCGAATTCCCTCACCAACCCAGTGGATGCGGCGGCGCAGGCTGTAGGCGTCAAACGTGGCGACCTGCCGGACCTCACCATCAAGGAAGTCAAAGTCTATGTGATCAACCGCGCGCCCGGCCGGACGCCTGCGCCAGCCGCATCGACACCGACGGGCGCGATTGCGGCCCTCAGGGCACCCGCTACGGAGCAGGTGGCCTCCATTGTGACCGCCAGCGGGATTGAAGGCAACTACAGCCTGGACGCCCGCTACTTCCACACCAACTGGAGCAACCTGGGCTGGCTGGATTACGCCAAGAGGATATTGCCGGGCAAGAGCGTGCTGGACCTTCCGCAGTTCACCACGCAGTGGGCGCCCGATCTACGCCGCGTGGGGCAGCTCAGCTACGCATCGGCCATCGATAACTGCCTGTGGGACATCCTGGGCAAGGCGGTTGAGTTGCCGACCTACAGAATCATAGGTGCCTATCGCAATCGCGTGATGGCCTACGGAAGCTCGCAACACCACCCCAAGCTGGAAGACTTTGTGGACGAGGTGAAGCGATGCAAGGCCGCCGGGTTCAAGGCCTACAAGATCCATCCGCCGGGAGGAAGCGAGCCGAACCCGGACAATTACAAGCTGGATATGGAGATATGCACGGCGGTGCGCGAGGCCGTAGGCGACGACTTCTCGCTGCTGCTGGATCCGGTTGGAGCGTATGACCGGCCGCAGGCGTTCCAGGTGGGGCGGCTGCTGGACAAACTGGGGTACGTGGGCTTCGAGGACCCGCTGCCTACATCGGACATCGACGGACTGGCGGAGCTGTGCAGCAAGGTGGATGTGCCAGTGCATATCGGGGAGTTTATCGATTCGCCGTACCACTATCCGGAGTACCTGCGCCGCGGCGCGACGGACGCGGTGCGGTTTATCGTGGACAACATTGGCGGCATCACCAGCGGAATGAAGGTGGGCCACCTGGCCGAGTGCTTCCAACTGCCGTGCGTTCCCCACAACTGGGGCAACATGTTCGATCATGCCGTCCACTTCCAGTGCGAGCTGGCCATGCCAAACGCTCCATGGTTCGAGAAGACGCTTCCCCAGGCTGGCGTAGCCGACCTGCAGGGCGCAGCCGATTTGCCCTACGTCAAGGACAGCTTCCGGGTACAGCCGGATGGATACATCTACGCCTCCGCCAAGCCGGGCCTGGGTTGCGAGATCGACCATGCCGTGCTGGACAAGATGCTGGTTAGCGTGGATACGTAGGATATTTGGGAGAATTTGGGGTTAGCTGCGGGCAGCGCGCAACCAAGGAGGAACCCGACAAGACCAGTGTGAGAGCACGGATCATCCTATGGTGGTGTGACATTTCCACCATTTCCGCTTGACTCTAGCCCAATTCAGCACTAAGCTATGTGTGTGGCTAGACTCCCTTCGGGTTGAGTCGGACACAACGAAGTCCACCCACTTCGTTGCTTTACCGGAATACCCACGCAACAGCCCCCACCGCGCTGCGTGGGTTTCCTCTTAAGCCCTTTGTTTCAATCTATCTAGCTGCATTCTCAGGAAATTTCTCGCCGGCCGGACTTGACTTGTGACTAACGACACAGTATTCTCACGACATGGGATTGGTGTATAGCGCAGCTTGTATGTGTCTCTGTTGCCCCTGTTGTATGGGCAGGAGCCGCTGCTGCGCTGGTCGATCCCCAATCTAGGCAAAGTTTAGAAGTACAGCCTTAGAGATTCAGGAACCCACGTATCAGCGCAGAGCGCGATAGGTGGGTTTTTTGTTTGCGCCCACACAAAATCACCCAGGTAGTACGAACAGGAATCAGAAGCATTCAGGAGCATCATGGCAAACTCAGAAGCAAACCGTACCGAACATTCCCGTATCACGCACCGGTTGCCTATCAATGTCGATCTTCTTGCGGTAGGCATCGGTCTTGCGCTGGCCGCGCTCATCCGCTTCGGCATCATCCACCAAATCAGCTTTTAACCGGACACCGCTTATGCGTGAGAGCCATCCCTCCGCTCTCGCACGCCATGGATTCGAAGACACTCGTACTATGTCCACGCAGACCATCCCAATGCCGATCGCCGCCGAGGCCCAGCTCAAACCCACGAGTCTGGCCGCCACGCTGCCCGGTATCGCCTTGCTCTTCGCCATCGGATTGCTGGCCAAGCTACTGGAACACGTCGGCGTCGTTTTACGCACCCAGTACCGTCTATCGTTCCCGCAGATCGAGTACGTCCTGTGGGCCATTCTGCTCGGCCTCGTCGTCTCGAACACACTGGGCGTCGCCGCCGTCTTTCGACCCGGTGTGGCCACCTACGAACTGTGGCTCAAGTTGGGGATTGTCCTGGTGGGTGCGCGCTTTGTGCTGCAAGACGTGCTGCACATCGGCGGACTCTCGCTGCTTCTGGTCGCAGTAGAGCTGGTCCTCTCGCTCACGGTAATGACGCTGCTGGGCCGCATCTTCCGCCTGCCGCCCAAGCTTACCAGCCTGCTCGCCATAGGCTCGTCGATCTGCGGAGTGACCGCCATCATGGCTGCCCAGGGGGCCATCGATCCCGACGAGGAAGACACCACCACTGCAATCGCCGCCATTCTTACCCTCGGGGCTATCGCGCTGGTCACCTTTCCCGCTATCGGTCACTTGCTGCGCATGAGCCAGCAGGCCTACGGGATGTGGGCCGGGCTGGCCGTGGACAATACGGCGGAATCCATAGTGACCGGCTCGCTCTTCGGGCAGGACGCAGGCCGCTGGACCATCCTGGCCAAGACCGCGCGTTCGTCGTTCATCGGGTTTGTGGTGCTGGGATACGCCGTATACTGGGCCTCGCTCGGACAGGCTGCCGTGGTGGAGCACAAGGCGCTCTTCCTGTGGCAAAAGTTCCCCAAGTTCATCCTCGGCTTTCTAGCCATCTCCGTTCTGGCTACTGCGGGCTTCTTCACCAAGGGGCAACTGGGAAGCCTTTCGAGCCTGTCGCAATGGGCCTTCCTGCCTGCGTTTGCCGGCGTTGGACTGCGCACCAACCTGAAAGATCTGGTGGGCCAGGGCTGGCGACCTTTGGCCGTCGGGGTGCTGGGCGAGATATTCATAGCCATCATCACCCTAGGCCTGGTCTTCTGGAATACAGAACTGAACGAAGCAGACGTACATAACAAA
>CAWERM010000123.1:0-13073 GCA_963810995.1 uncultured Acidobacteriaceae bacterium
TATGGTGTTTAGTGACTCCGGTTTGGACCGTATCGGCGTGGCAACAGGCGCTCGCGGCGAGATCCTAGTAAATGAAAGGCTGGAGACCACTGTGTCGGGCATTTATGCGATCGGCGACGTGACCGGGAAAATATTACTGGCGCATGTGGCGTATCACCAGGGTCTCACCGCAGTAGAAAATGCTCTCGGTGGTCATAAGGACATGGATTACACCGTGGTCCCGGCGGGAATCTTCACTATGCCAGAAATCGGCAGTCAGCACCTGGTAGGGATCTTCGCCCGGCTTGTTGTTCGTGCCCAGTTCTCCCGTGGTCAGCGGCCCCAGATCCAGAGGCCGCACTCCTTGATCGTTCTTATCCAGCAGAAGCCGTTGTTTCTCCCTCCAGTATTCCCGGTAGTCTTCCGGCTTGGACGATGTCCCATTCAGAAACACGCCCACCGAGTAGCTGGCCAATCCATCGCTCAGCCACTGGTCGCGATAGTTGTAGAATCCCATCAGCCCACCCCACCATTGGTGCGCCGTCTCGGTCGCCGTCACCTCGCCCCAATAGGTGTCGTTGAACATCCCCAGCTTCTGCTGCACCGTCGGATCCATGAAGCCGCAGATCGGCACGGACACCAGCATCGTCCAGATGTGTCCGTAGTTGCACGCGCTCTGCTGTGCCAGCGCCATATGGTCGTAGGGCAGCTTGCCGAAGTAGTCTGAGTAGAGCTGTAATGCAGCTCTCCCCTGCGACTGCTCAGTCTTGAGCGCCTGCGCGGGAGTCTGGTTGCCCGGAGCCGCGGTCTGCAACAGCGTCTTGTACAAGTCGGGGTTGTCCGCATCGGAGTATATGATCAACACCGTTCCATCGGCGGTCTTGTCCTCAACCGTCTTGAAATCTCCCAAGATGAACCCAGCCGAGGCAATCGGTGCCTGCGACTCCCACACCGCCTTTACCATGGCGTCGCCCTCCGGCGCTACACTCACCTGCTTCCCGCTGGCCACCAGTTGCAGGCTCTTCGGTAGATGGAAGGTCATCTGCATGTTGGCTGCGTCAGCCCTCCCGCCCACACCGGACGGATACCAGCGGTCCTCGGCGCCGTTAACCAGGTGATAAGTATTGTTGCCGTCTGCGTGCAGCGCATCTCCGCCGCTGTATACCGTCAGCAGACGCAGCGTATCCCCAACCTTCGCCGCCGCGGGCAGCACCACCGCATACTCCGCGTCGTTATCCTTGCCCTCCTGCACAAAGTCCAGCGCACTCCCGTTCTCGCTGTACACCCCCGAAACGCGCAGTGTCGGATACAGGTTCAGACGCACCACCCTCACCCCATCCCGTAATACCTTCATCGTCGTCTCAGCCGAACTCTTCATCCCTCCCGCAAGGTCGAACGTCACGTCCAGCTCTCTCGTCCGTCACCTGCACCCGGTTGCCCAGATCGTCCTCTTTTGCGTTCTGCATTAGATACGATAACCACGGCCGCACCGTACCGCCGTTCCACGTCGATAGCTCCACTTCGTCCGGCGCGGCGTGGAACGTCCCCTCCGGATCGATCAGGAACAGCACATTCCTACCAGTCTGCGCATCGCCCATCCGGAACGACGCCAGAAAGAAATCACCTAACCCGTCTGTGCCGTCGCCCAGCACATCCGCCAGCAGCCGCAAATCCAGGTTTTCGTGCAGGTCCTTGCGAAAGCTGTTCGCCAACTCCTCGGCTGCCGCGCGCACACCTGCCGGTGGAGCTTTCGATGCCCCCGCCGATGCCTTACGAATCTCAACCGCCGTGTCGTCGGCAAAACGCAGCACCAGCGTGCTGAACTCCTGCTGCATTGATCCGCCCTTGGTCAGCAGGGCAAGCGCTCGCTGCTGGGTAAGGTCCTGTCCCGCCAGTTCGAACCGGCCCTTGCCCACAAACACCGCGCCCGTCACCCGTCCCTCCACCGGCGTGTAGAAATAAAAATCGCCCTGCTCGAATGTGAACTTCCCGCCCTCCCGCTGTAGCGCGAAATTCTTGACCGTAACGCCCTCATCGCCAGGCCCATCGGCCCGCAACGCCGCATACGCGCTCAACGTATTGGGGGCCTTCGCCGCCCCATCCGGTGCAATCGGTTTTACCGCGGTCTGCGCACTCATGCTGGCTGCCGTAAGCAGCATAGGAAGGAAAAGAGCCCTGATATTCATATAGCCAAATTACAGCGACCTCACTACCATGCGCAATCAATACTACTGGGTGCCCATTTACGCCGGGGCCTCATCCCGGCATGGATGGGACTGTGTATAGGGTTGAGGGCGGTACAATCAAAGTCGTCCATGACCTACCAGGTTCTAGCCCGCAAATACCGCCCTCAGCGATTCGCCAACGTCGTCGGACAGGACCACGTCACCGTCACCCTAGGCAACGCACTCGCCCAGGACCGCATCGCCCACGGATACATCTTCAGCGGCCATCGCGGCATTGGCAAAACCACCATCGCCCGCATCCTGGCCATGGCCCTCAACTGCCGAAATCCCATCGGCTCCGCTGCCCGCCCCACCGTCGAGCCTTGCGAAATCTGCGAATCATGCACCGAGGTCCGCGCAGGCAATGCCGTCGATGTCATCGAGATCGACGCAGCCACCAACCGTGGCATCGACGAGATTCGCGAGCTGCGCGACGCCGCCCGCTACGCCCCCGCCCGCGACCGCTACAAAATTTACATCCTCGACGAGGCCCACCAGATCACCGACGCCGCCTTCAACGCCCTGCTCAAGACACTTGAAGAGCCACCCCCCCACATCATCTTCATGATGGCCACCACCCAGCCCGAGGACCTTCCCCAGACCATCCGCTCGCGCTGCCAGCACTTCAGCTTCCACGCCGTCAAGCTCATCGACATCCTCGGCCAGCTTCGCTCCATAGCCGCCGCTGAAGCCGTCCTCGCCGACGACTCCGCTCTCGCACTCCTCGCCGAGGCCGGAGACGGCTCCATGCGAGACGCCCTCTCCATCATGGACCAGGCCATCGCATCCGCGCCGCAGGATGATGGCCATCCCCGCCTCGACGCCGCCCAGATCCGCGAGCTAATGGGCACCGTTCCCAACGCCGTCTTCGAGCGCATCATGGAAGCCGTTAACACCAACAACTCCGCCGAAGTCATGACCGCCGCCAATCAACTCCTCGACGCCGGCAACTCACCCGCGCAACTCGCACGCCAGTGCGTCCGCTACCTGCGCAACGCCCTCATCGCGAAGATCGCAGCCCTCTCGCCCGAGGGTGAATCCGCCGAAGGCCTCGGCAGCGAGCTCCTGCAAATCTCTCCCGACGAGCAGCGCCGCGCAGCACGCACCGCATCTCTCTTCAGTGAAGAAGAACTCAGCCGCTTCCTGCAGGTCATGCTGCGCACCTTCGACGAGCTGGGCTATCGCCAGGAACAGCGTTTCCACTTCGAGCTCGGTCTCCTCAAGCTCGTCCATCTCCGCCGCCTCCTCCCCATCGAGGAGGCCCTCAGCCAGATTCCTGTTAGCAAATCGAGTGCCTCCTCCGCCACAAAACCGGGTGCCCCATCCATGCCGGAGCCACATACCGGCATGGGTGGGAATATCACCACCAAACCCTCCACCCCTGCCTTCTCTCCCTTCCAGCAGGACAATCTCCGCCGCACTCCCCAGATGTCCGCACCCATCCCCATCGCCTCCGTCTCTCCGCAACCCCTCCCCGAGACCCGCGGCGCAACCGCTCTCGAACTCGCTCCCGCGCCCACTCCGGAACCTTCCGTATCCGACCTGCAGCACGCCGTTGTCCAGGCCCTCACCGCCGCCACCCAGACCTCCGCCGCCGAAGCCCTCGACGACGCCGTCTGGAACATCGCCGACGGTGAAGCTAGCATTCAAACCAACCTCTCCAAAACCATGCTCCCCGCCGTCCTCAATCCGGAAGCAGAAAAAATTCTTCGCTCCGTTCTGCGCGACGCTGGCATCCTAAAACTCACTCTGCATCATGCCGCAACCGCGCCTCCCACTAAAAAACCTCGCTCCGTCCGCACTGTCTCGGTCAAAACCAAAGCCCTTGAACATCCAATGGTCCAGCTGGCGCAAAAGCTCTTCGCCGCGGAAGTCCAAACCGTCATCGACCTCCGCGAACCCGACTAACACTTCGCGTTTTTCCTCGAATCTCGAACCTATCACCTCGAACCTGGTAATTCTCCTATGCCCTTCCCCGATCTCGGCAAGATGAAAGAAATGATGTCGCAAGCCCGCGAGATGCAGGCCCAGATGGAGCAAAAGCTCGTCGCCACCATCGTCGAGGCCGAATCCGGCGGCGGCATGGTCTCCGTCCGCATGAACGGCAAGAAAGAAGTCCTCCGCCTCAAGATCGAACCCACCGCCCTCGGCGCCTCCACCGGCGACATCGAACTCCTCGAAGACCTCATCTCCGCCGCCATCAACGAGGCCGGCCGCCGCGCCGACGAGGCCATCAAATCCTCCGTCGCAGGCCTGATGAGCGGCCTCAACCTTCCCGGTCTGGAGTAGCCGCATGTCCCGCTTCGCCGATCCCATCGCCCGCCTCATCGACGAGCTGCGCAAGCTCCCCGGCGTCGGAACAAAATCTGCCCAACGCATCGCCTTCCACATCCTGCGCGGAACAGATGAGGACGCCCGCGCCCTCGCCGACTCCGTCCTCGTCCTGCGCGCCAAGCTCCGCCTCTGCTCCATCTGCAACAACATCACCGAGGTCGATCCCTGCGTCTACTGCACCAACCCCGCCCGCGACCAGCATACCGTCTGCGTCCTCGAAGAGCCCACCAACATCGCCACCATCGAAAAGTCGCGCAGCTACCACGGCGTCTATCACATCCTCCACGGCACCCTCTCGCCCATCGGCGGCGTCGGACCGGAGCAACTTCGCATCACCAGCCTCCTCACACGCCTCGCCGATCCCGTAACCACCATCCACGAAGTCATCCTCGCCACCTCTCCCACCACCGAGGGTGAAGCCACCGCCGCATTTCTCGCCGAAGAGATTCGCCGCATCGCGCCCTCCCTGCGCATCACCCGCATCGCCACCGGTATCCCTGCCGGCTCCGACATCGAGTACGCCGACGAGGTCACGCTCTCCCGCGCCCTCGAAGGCCGCAGAGATTTCTGAAGTGGTTTCAGACTTCCTCCACCAATGAAGTCGCCATTCTGGCGGAGCCAGAATCTCCGTATTTCATTCGCGAACAATCCATCAAGTTCTGAATCGCAAAAGCGCCAATGGCGCGTTCTATACCAGCCTAGGGCAAACGGCGTCCCCGGCGAGCTTGCTCGATGGGGCAGGTAGCCCTAGGTAGGAGTCCCGCATCATTATCGAGCGCTGAAGGCCCTGCCTATACATGGATCATGGTTGGCTGCTATTCGAGGTTGTATTTGGATTGTCACCGTCTACCCGCATTTCTCCCACCGCATGTAATCTCCCCACCCCATCCCCCCGTCATACCCTGCAATCTCGACTCTCTCCCGCGTTCCGGGCCATGAAACAACGCAGAGAGATAAATGAAGCACGAAAGGACAAATGCATGAACGCTCTTGCTCATGCGGCCCAGGGCCCCGGCCGCGGAATCTCTCTCCTCCGTCTTCTCGCAGGTTCTCTGATCGGTGCAGCCATCGCCGTCGGATGCGGCAGCAGCACCACCGCTGCTTCCTCCACCGCTTCCGCCTCGTCCTCGGCATCCACCAATCAATACACCGCCATCTATAAATCCATGTCCTTCGGCTCTACCGTCACCGTATCTTTTCCCAGCTCCTGTGAGATGACCCTCACCACCAGCGGTAAGCCCGACTACACACCCAACGCCTACTACCTGGCCCCGGCCAACACGGGCCAGACGCCCGTTGCCTATACCTCAGTCACCAACACGCCTCTGGCCGTCATCTCCTACGCAAGTATGATCGCGCCCTCGCTGCGCGGTTCCTCCGCCACGCTCAACATCTGCCCCAATCAAGCCTCCAGCACCACGGCCACCAGCCGAGGCGCCATCGGCTATCTCATCTCCGGCACCGCCATGTTCAATCCCTACGAGATGGACCAAAGCACCCCTGCCGTCGCCGACAACGCCTCGTACACCTTCACCGACGGCAACGGTAACTCGCAGACCGCCTACTTCCTCGATCAGTGCGCTTCCCACTCCAACGGCATGACCTGGCACGCCCATGGCAATCCCACCTGCGTCACATCGCAGGTCGACACCGCCACCGGCCCCTCGCACATCATCGGCATCGCCCTCGACGGCTTCCCCATCTACGGCGGCCGCGACATCAACGGAAGCATCGTCAGTGTCTCGCAGTTGGACGCCTGCAACGGTATTACCAGTCCCACCCCGGAGTTTCCCTCCGGCGCATACCACTACGTTCTGCCAATCGGCGTCACCACCAAGAACGCCTCTATCAACTGCTATCGCGGATCGGTCTCCTCATCCACGCTGGCCTCCGCCGGCAAGCTCACCTGCAATATGAAGACCATGTTCGCCATGATTGAGAACCAGCAGAGCCAGCCGCCGATCGAGCAACCCAAGCAAAAGGCCAAACCCACACTCGCCGTCATGACGATGCCCGACGGCTCCACCATGCCCGCCGGTTCCATGTAGCAATCATCCGGGTGCCCATTCATGCGCGCTCTTGCGCATGGGTGGGGTCTGGCCTGTAAGCCCAACCTATGCAGTGGTAGTGATGCGCAGGTCTCCCCCCGTCATATCCTTCGGCTTCTCCATCCGCAGCAGTCCAAGCATCGTCGGGCTTATGTCTCGCAAGCTTCCGTCCGGCCGCAGGCTCAGCGTCCCCTTCGACGCATCCGTCACCAGGATCAGCGGCACCGGGTTCGTCGTATGCGCGGTATGCGGCCCGCCTGTCACCGGATCGATCAGCATCTCCGCGTTGCCATGGTCCGCCGTCACCAGCAGCGCCCCGCCCCGCTCCTTCACTGCTTTATAGACGCGTCCCAGTTGATAATCCACCGTCTCCACCGCCCGCACCGTCGGCTCGATCTTCCCCGAGTGCCCCACCATGTCCGCGTTGGCAAAGTTCACAATGATCACATCGAACGCCGTGTCCGCCACCGCCTTCACCACGGCATCCGCAATCCCCGCTGCAGACATCTCCGGAGCCAAATCGTACGTCGCCACCTTCTGCGACGGCACCAGCACGCGGTCCTCTCCGCCGAACGGCTTCTCGATCCCGCCGTTGAAGAAGTACGTCACATGCGCATACTTCTCCGTCTCCGCCACCCGCAGGTTTCTCAGATTGCCCTGCGCCATCAGGTTCGCCAGCAGGTTGTCCATTGACTCTGCCGGAATCACAATCGACAGCTTGTAGTTCTTGTCGTACTGCGTCATGCAAACGTAGTGGATGCCCATCGGCACGGTGTTGCGTGGAATCTCCGCGTCCAGTTCCGCGGCCTTCGGCAGGTCCATCCCGCCATTCGCCGTCAATCCCGAATTTCTAGCCAGCACCCGCGTGATCTGCCGCGCCCGGTCCGCCCGATAGTTGAAGTTGATCACCACATCGTTGTCGCGAATCGGACCAACAGCATGTCCCGCCGCATCGACCACCGTGAAGGGAGGAATGAACTCATCCGTGGTCCCGCTGTTGTACAGCTCCTTCACCCGCGCCAGCGCATCCGTGTATGTCCCGCCCACCGGATGTCCCGTCACTAGCGCGTCGAAGGCCTGGTGCTCCTTCTCCCAGCGCAAATCGCGGTCCATCGCGTAGTAGCGCCCACTCACGCTGGCAAGCTGCCCAACGCCGGTCGCGCGGAACTGCGCCATCAGCTCCTCGATATATCCCACACCTCCGGTCGGCGATGTGTCGCGTCCATCCATGAACGCATGAACATAAACCCGCTTCAGTCTCTTCTGCGCCGCCAGCCGCAGCAGCGCGTACAGGTGCCTCTGGTGCGAATGCACCCCGCCGTCACTCAGCAGCCCGATGAAGTGCAGCGCGCTTCCCTTTTCCTGTGCATACGCCACCGCCGCCAGCAGCGTCGGATCGGTAAAGAAACTTCCATCAGCTATCGCCAGGTCGATGCGCGTGATGTCCATGCGCACAATTCTCCCCGCGCCCAGGTTCAGGTGGCCCACCTCGCTATTGCCCATCTGGCCGTCCGGCAGCCCCACAAAGTGGTCGCTGGCATGAAGCAGTGTGTTGGGATAATCCCGCAGTAGCGCGTCATACACTGGCTTGCGCGCCATCGCAATTGCATTTCCGTTGGTCGCTGCCCGGTAGCCCCAGCCATCAAGAATCGTCAGAACAATTGGTTTCGCCATGTTACTGACAGAATACCAACCGCCACGCCTCACCGCTTGTGCGTGCCATCACTCTTACCCACACCACACAAAAAGGAAGAGGCCGAACTGCACTTTGCAGTCCGGCCCCGTCTGTTCCTTTACTTGCTCGTCTACGCGTAGCTGCTCACGCTGCCCGCGTTCTTGGCTCCGCGCTCCTGGCTGATCTTCTCCACGTATCCGCTCTCCTTCAGTGCCTTCAGCGGCTCAGAGGGCAGCTTGCGCGACTCGCGCCACTCCTTCACCATGGGCCGCACATCTACCCAGAAAGCGCCGCGGAACAGCTCCTCGGCCTCTACCAGGCTGCACGACTGCTGCGCCGCGCTCAGCTTCTCGTGGTCGATCAGCGCTGCCTTGGCAAACAGCTCTTGCGCCGTCACCACAGACTGCACCATCGCCTCCATCTTGCCCTTCAGGTTGTGGCTTTGGTCGATCATGTACGCGATCCCCGCAACCGCCGGCGAATCGCTGGCCAGTATCTCGTGGAAGATGCGGAACAACTGATACGGGTCAATCGATCCCAGCGTCAGGTCGTCATCCGCGAACTTGCGGTCGTTGAAGTGGAATCCGCCCAGTGCATTCAGGTGCAGCAGCCAGGTCACGATCTGTTCAATGTTGCATCCCTGTAGATGGTGTCCTGTATCCACCAGCACCTTGGCCTTCGGCCCCGCATTCCGTGCGAACGACAGCGCCATGCCCCAGTCGCCGATGTCGGTATGGTAGAACGCCGGCTCAAACGGCTTGTACTCGATCAGCATCCGCTGGTTCTCTCCCAGCGCCGCATGGGTGGCCGCAAACGCATGCTCCAGCCACTCAATCCGCTTGCGCATCGACTGTGTCCCAGGATAGTTCGATCCATCCGCCAGCCAGATCGACACGTCCTTCGATCCCAGCGCCCGCCCAATCTCCACCGAGTCCAGCAGGTGGGCCAACGCATTGCCGCGAATCTCCGCGTTCGGGTGCGCAATCGAGCCGTATTTGTACTCCTGCGATTGGAACAAATTCGGGTTGATCGACCCCGACTTCACGCCATACTTCTTCTCCAACCGCTGCAACTCTGGAACGTCTCCCTTACCATTCGGCAGGTCCCACAGCACATGCAGCGCAACTGTCGGGCTCGCGCCCGTCAGCTTGTTCACCTCGCCCGCGTCACTGAACTTCTCCTCTAGCGACGTCGCCGCGCCCGCCTGCACGAACTTGCCGAACCGCGTCCCCGTATTGGCAAAGCCCCACGATGGGACCTCAATCCGGAAACCATCCAGCGCCTTGAATACCCGCTCCGCGCACGCCGCGGAACCAGAACTGCCTTGACTCATATCCATCCCCCTTAGCCGTAACAACAGCAATGTTGGAAATATACTCCCTGCGCAATCCCATCCGCCAACTCGCCCCGTCGGGTGCATCCGCTGTCATACGAATTTAATAAAACTCTGAATCGGTCCCCGCTTCCTCAAACCGTCATTCTGGTGCAGCCACCTGAAGTCATCATTCTGGCGCAGCCAGAATCTCCGTAGTTGCCTTGTTTCGCTTAAGAGCAACCGTGCCGTAAACTCCCTCCTCTAAACGACTCGCGTTCTCTCGTGCGCGATGCGATCGAGGGAACGCGAAATCAACCGGTTTATGTTAGTTTGTTGGGTGGAGGTTTCACCGCAATGGGCAAGTGGCAGGGAAAGATCGGCATCGTAGGCGCGGGCAGCGTGGGGGCGACCATCGCCTACGCCTGTCTGGTTAAGGGAATCGGCAAACACATCAGCTTGTATGACGTAGCTAAGTCCAGGGTCGACGCCGAGGTCCTCGACCTCAACCATGGCGTGCAGTTCGTCCCCATGGCCACCGTCGACGGCTCCGACGACATCAACGTCATGACAGACTGCGACGTCATCGTCATCTCCGCCGGTGCGCGCCAAAAGCCCGGCCAGTCGCGCATCGAGCTCGCCGGAATCAACGCGGACATGTGCCGCACCCTGGTTCCCAACCTGCTCAAGGTCGCTCCCGACGCTACCATCCTCATGGTCACAAACCCCGTCGACGTCCTCACCTACGTCGCGCTCAAAGTCAGCGGCCTGCCCACCAACCGCGTCTTCGGCAGCGGCACCGTGCTCGATAGCGCCCGCTTCCGCTACATGATCGCGCAGCACTGCGGCGTAGCTGTACAAAGCGTCCATGGATACATCGTCGCCGAGCACGGCGATACCGAGATTCCCCTCTGGTCTACCACCACCATCGGCGGCGTCCCTGTGCAGAGCTGGGAGATGCCCGGCCACGGTCCGCTCACCACCGACGACGAGACAGCCATCCTGCACGGCGTACGCAATTCCGCCGGGGTCATTATCGCCGGTAAGGGAGCCACCAACTACGCTATCGGCCTCGCCGGTTCCACCATACTTGAAGCTCTGCTCTGGAACGAGCACCGCGTGCTTCCCGTCAGCTCCCTGCTCACCGACTACCGCGGCATCAGCGATGTCTGCATCTCCGTTCCCACAGTCGTCGGACACCGGGGCATCGAGCGCCTTCTGCCCGTGCCCATGAACGCCGAGGAAGAAGCCGGCCTGCGCGCAAGCGCCGACTCCATCCGCAACGTCATCCGCACACTCGGCTTCTAACCCCAAGGCTTTACGCATATTTGGGTGCCCCATGTCTCGATTCTGAGACATGGGATTCCCCGCAGCTTTTATTTCCACTTAACAACCGCCTCAGATAAGATGGAACCGCCCTTATAGTTCCACCAGAGCCGTCCGCATTCACCGAATTCATCTTCCTGTAGAAGCGAGGCACCGTGGTTCCCAATGCGTTCATCGGAGTCATCTACAACTTGATCGGAGGCTTCTCCTCCGCCACCAACTTCATCCCTTTCCGCCAAATCAAACGCTGGTCCTGGGAGGTCTACTGGATCATCCAGGGCTTCGCCGCGTGGATCATCGCGCCCACCCTGCTCGCCTGCATCTTCGTGCCTAATTTGTGGTCCATCATCGCCGAGGCCCATGCCGATCCCACCAATCACGCCATCACCTACACCATCCTCTTCGGCGCGCTCTGGGGCATCGGCGGACTCACCTTCGGCCTGGCCATCCGCTATCTCGGATTTGCCCTCGGATACTCCATTGCTCTCGGCCTATGCATGGTCTTCGGCACCATTATCCCGCCTATCTATCACGGCACCATCATGGACATCGCCCACCACCACTCCGGACAGGTCACCCTGCTCGGCGTCCTCGTGTGCGCCATCGCTGTGGCCGTTAACGGCGCCGCAGGATACTCCAAGGAAAAGGAGATCGCCCCCGATGCCACCGTCGAGACCCGCGAGCAGACCTTCGCCTTCGGCAAGGGCCTAGCCATCGCCATCCTCGCCGGCCTCATGAGCGCCTTCTTCGCCTTCGCCCTCGACTCCGGAGCGCCCATCGCAGCCATCGCCAAAACCCACCTGCTCGCCGCAGGTCATAATGACATCTGGCAGAACCTGCCCATCCTCGTCGTCCTTCTGTGGGGAGGATTCTTTACCAACATCGTCTGGTCCGCCATCCTAATCTACCAGAACGGCTCCATCCGCCAGTTCTTCGGCGAGCCCGGAGTCAACCCCATGCGCGCAGCTCCCACCGCAGGCGACACCTTGGTCGACTTCGATCCCCTCGATGCCTCCACCTATGATCGCATCGCCCCAGGCACCTTGGTCGCCAACTACCTCTATGCTGCACTCGCCGGAGTCCTCTGGTACTTCCAGTTCTTCTTCAACTCCATGGGCAAAGCCAGGATGGGTGTCTACGACTTCTCCTCCTGGACCCTGCTCATGGCCTCCGTCATCATCTTCGCCACCCTCTGGGGCATCATCTTCAAAGAGTGGCAGGGAACCAGCGCGCGCACCAAAGTCTTGGTCGCCACAGGCCTCATTCTCCTGGTCAGCTCTACCGTCGTCATCGGATACGGCAACTACCTCCTCTCCCTCCACCAATGATCTCAATACCTGGATACCATCCATGACGGCTTCCTCGTCATGAATGGTATCCAGGTCAGGGTAGTTCAGAAGGGCGCGCGTTCGTGCGTACCAGTATGCCGAGTCAGGATCGGTCGGAAGGGCACGCGTCTCGGGGTCCCCGGCGAGAGGTCTTTACTCGCTGGGGTGGTTTCACGTGTGCCAATAAGCATTGTTTGTAATGGTCCCCACCCCTTGATCGCGATGCCATCAAGGGGTGAGGTATCTGTCTCCGCAGTTAGCTCTTGATTGTTGCTTGTCATCCTGAGCGAAGCTCCTCGCATGATTGCGAGAAGCGCAGTCAAAGCAGCAGCATACCGTAGCGCTAAGCCACGGCTTACAAATAATTTTCTAAATAAACATCATCTTTTACATTTGCTATTTACTGCGCCGCCGCATACCCCTTCTCCTGCATCCACTTCAGAAGCAGCGCATCCGGCCACACGCTCAACTGCGCATTCCCCACGCCCAGCCCTGACCCATGGCCGCCATGCTGGAACAGGTGCATCTCCACCGACACGCCCGCCTTCACCAGCGCCGAATAGAACATCACGCTATTCATAATCGGCACCGTATGGTCGTCCGTCGTCGAAAACAGAAACACCGGCGGAGTCTGCGCCGTCACATGCAGCTCCGGTGACAGTTCATCCATCTCCGCCTGCGTCGGCGCACTGCCCAGCAGAAACGTTCGCGAACCTCGATGTGCGTACGGGTCCTCCATCGAAATCACCGGGTAGCACAGAATCAGAAAATCCGGACGGCTGCTCTCGCGCTCAATCGGATCGGTCGCTGCGGCATTGCCCGCATCGAAAAGCGTTCCCGCCGTCG
>CAWERM010000124.1:0-23565 GCA_963810995.1 uncultured Acidobacteriaceae bacterium
TGACGATCGGCACCACGAACGTCCTTGTCGTCGTAGGTTGCGCCGAAGTAATAGAGGTATATGTTGCGGTGATTGTGACCGATTGTGGTCCTGTGGGAACCGGAGTGTAGAACTGTACATTGTTGCCGCCGCATCCGCTCATCACCGTACCTACTGCTGCGATTGCGATCAACATCCACAGTGCCTTGCTCAGTCTGCGCCGGCGACGCACGCAGAACGCAAGAACCCCAAACGGCAGGAACGCCAACACGGTCTTGGTTGCAGTGGTGCGAAGCTGACTGGTTGAGCCGAAGTAGCCGATCGGTAGAGTGAGCGGAGCCGCGGCATCGAAGGTAACCGCCGCCGTCGGCGAAGCCAATGTAACCACCGCATACGGAGACAGGGTCGTCACGCCGTTAACCACACTGACCTGACCGGCGAAGCATGTCACATAGCTGACCGACGGCGTGCAGGTGAGATTGACCGTACCAACGAACGTATTGATACCGCCAAGGTAGAGAAGCACGGTCTGAGTTCCGCCACCGCCAACGCCGCCTATACCATAACCGGATGGAATAGCGCCCGGCGTGACAATCATCGGGGAGACGTTGGCACTCAAGGTAAAGTCAGGATTGTCGACAACCAAAGCAGATGGAATCGAGCCGGTGGACGGGCAGGTTTGAGCTGCACCCAGGCTGCTGGGCAGCGGAGTCGCTGCTTGCCCGACTACCGAGCAAGCAAAGTCGCCTAACGTATCTCCATTGGTGCCGGCGTCTCCACTATAGAGGAAGCTGAAGTAGTGAGTGCCCGGAACGATGGCGCCTGCACTGGTGTAATACGGAGAGGCAACTCCAGAGACGTACGGAGCCACAACGAAGGAGGCATTACCGCCTACCAGCGACACGCTGGTCACGGGAGTGCAACTGGCTGAGGCAGCCCCTCCAACCGCACAGGGGAAGATGGTCGTACCCACCGGTGCGGGCGATACGTTGGTCGGGGACGGCCATTGGATAACGCCATTTGCTAGCGGGAAGGTCCCCGCAAAGGGCGTTGGGATGAAGGTGCCCGGCGTACCCGGCGTGCCCGTCGTGATCGGAACAAAGTTATCGTAAACCAGCACCGAACCCGTAGGTGTTCCCTTACCAGCCGTGACCTGGGTGCCTACCGAGATGGAGTAGGTTGCAGACGCAATGCCGGCCGCCGTATTGATTACAACACCCTGAGACCCAATTTGAAGAGTGCTGTTGGATGCATTGTTCTTGGCCGCCGTGATGCTAACCGCGGTCGGAGCGGGAGTTACGGTATCGGTGCCATTGGTGATCGTCACCGAGTAGTCGCCGGCTTTGATGGGCTTGCCGGTCATGGTTGCAACCACTGAATACGCCGTGCCTCCATTCACATTCAGAACGGAAGAGTCGGTTGGAGTGAACGTTGCACTCAACTTAGACAGGTCGTTGCCAAGGGCCCCGGTAATGACCATCTGCGAGGCAAAGTTGAAGGCAGCAGCTCCGTAGACCGTTGTGTACGCAGGAACCACAACTTTTAATGGAGCGGGGGTCTCAATCACGTTAGCCGTGGGACCCGATGTACCTGAGACATACGCCACCGGAGTACCAAAGGTGCAGAAGTTGGTGCCGCTGAAGACAGCCTGAATGGGATATTGGGCGACATTCGAGTACTGGCTGGCGCCGCTGATGAACTTGACCGATAACCCCGCCGGAAGAGTAGCGGGAGTCGTGGTGCCTACAATTGCAGGAACCGCACTCCCATACTGGAAGGTTACGTTGGCCGCGTTCACTTGTATCGCGGTGGTAGGAGCAACCGTGATCAGGATCGGAGTTTGTGCATTGGTTACGCTGTCTTGGGTGTCGCCGGTAGCGGGGGTAAAGACCGCGCTAACAGTGTAGGACTGGCCTGCAAGAAGCCCTCCAGGTATGGTGTACGTTGCCACGCCGGCTACCATAGTAACCGGCCCCGAAGTGCCAGGCGCTCCGCACAGTCCGGCGTTCGGAGTTCCAGCGTCGATCACCCAATTGAAGGTGACCGTGCCGGAGGGTGTAACAGGATTCATGACATTGGTCTGGGTTACGGTCGCGGTGATGGTCTCCGCTCCAGGAGCAGAAACCGTGTAGTTGGGCGACGTTCCAGTGCCGTTCGAGGGTGTCAATACAATCTTGACCTCCGGGAGCCCACCATTCGCCGTCAAGGCGATGGACTGCGTGCTGTTGACCGTGACGGTGGTGGTTGCGTTACCGGGAATCGTTGGGGTAAACAGCGGAGTAATGGTGCAGGTGGTTCCCACCGGCATCAAGCTCGGGCAGTTGCTGGTTACGCTGAATTGCGGGTTGGATACTGTCCCCAGGAAGGGTGAGGACAGAGTGGCTGGTGCGTTGCCGACGTTGGTCACCGTCAACACACCGGTGCAGGCTACGCTGCTTCCGGAAACCGGGCATCCACTAGGCGTACCGGCAACACCGGAAGCAGTCCCCAGGTCTTCCGGCACGGTGCCGAACGGGATTGTGGGGTTCCGCCGGCCCATGACCAAGATTCGATTGTTCCCTGAGTCCGCGACATACAGATTGCCGTTCGAATCCAGGGCAAGGCCTGCCGGACTGCTGAGCCCAGTAAAGCTGAGAGCGAAAGGAGGATAGTTCTGGTTGATCACAGCGGGTGCTTCCCAGACCGCGTTGCCTGAGGCGTCGGAGACAAAAACGTCCCCGGCCGCATCGACCGCAACACCGTTCGGGTTGTTGATACCCTGGCCGCCAAACAGCGGAAGGGTGGTAACCACGTTCAGGGCAGACCCCGTGAAGGAAGTTCCCGCGGGTTGCAAGTCGCCGCCGCCTGGCGGTATGCGAGTGACCTCACCCGCAATATTCGATGTGTCGGCAACGTAGATGAATCCCTTGGAGTCAACCCCGACCGCAACCGGATTGGTGAAGGTGGGTGCGCCAGCGTACTGGAAGAGCGGGGTTGCACCGCCCAGATTGATGTAGGCCGGGATCATGACGATCGCAGGCGGAATGGCCGGGCTGGCCGATGCATTGCCAGCGTCGGCAACGTATACGTTACCCCACACGTCCACCGCTAGACCAAGGGGCTTGCCCCATGTGTATTGCGGTGGCGCGACGGTCGGCGTTACGGCTGCTCCAGGCTCATTGGTGATATTTTCCGTCTTTGCCGAAGATATGGTATTCGAGGTGTAAGCCGTGAAATTGCAGTTCACGTTGACGGTGGGCGATGTGGTACCGCCATCGCATGCCGCGCCTGGAACCCAAACGTAATTGCCCAGCACGGTTGCCGTAGCTGTGATCGGGTTGTACTCCAGCACACGTGCGTTGCCGGTGTCGGAGATGTATACATTACCGGCGGCATCCAGAGCGACGCCCTGCGGGCCGGATAACCCTTGCTTGGGGGTCCCCACGAAGGTACTCGGCAGCACCACGGTGAGGCTAGGACCGATGGTTGTGGCGCTCCCGGAGGAAGGCTGAACCACAATCCGGTTGTTGGCCGTATCGGCGATGTAGAGGGTGCCGGCCGGGTTGATAGCGATCGACGACGGTGCTGCGCCCAGGGTGGCTCCGGTGATCGGAACGGATGCTTGCTGGCCGCCATCGATCGCCAACTGCGAACCCGTGGCCTGTCCGGTGAGCTGGAAGTTGTAGACCGAGCCGTTGGCGGTGGTAACCACCATCGTTCCTGTCCTCAATCCAGGCTGCGTCGGAGCGAACTGTACGAAAGCCAGGCAGTCCCAACTGGTATCGGGGAAGGTGAGATTGATCTGCGAGCAGGTGGGAAGACCAGCCCATGGCGCCATTCCCGGGGTAGTAATGCCATTGCCATAGTCACGCGGGGTGTTCTGGTCCATGGGAAATTCCGAGTCGGTAATGTCGATTGAGAAGTCCGATCCGGGGGCCACGGAAAATGCATTCGTGGTGAACGCAAGATTGGTACCAGGAACCGGAACGTTCACCGAAGTAAAGCTGCCCTGGGTCGCGCCTGCCCCGGTGAGCGGAGGATTGGACGCATCGAAGTGGACCTGGACCCACTGTGTCAAGGTCTTTCCCACGGGGATTGAGTTGATATAGGGTTCGTTGGTCGCCGGAAACTGAGTGCCCACATTCAGCTTCCGGATCCTGGCTCTAGAGTAATCGGGCAGAACCATGTTGGTGTAACTGTCAAGGGCAAAATTAAATCGGAGATTCGTGGCGACGTTCACTTGTTGCGAGTAGCAGCCATCTCCGAATGGATCGTAACTTTGCGGCCCTTGGATCCAAAGGTTGGTAGGAGACGAGCCATAGATGCAGTCCCAGGGGTTGGCAAAGGAAGCGACCGAAGTGTAGTCGGTGGTGGTTCCGTTCAGGTTGGAAACGGCGTTGCCCAGAGCGGCAACCGTGGTGGGGCGTCCGGACAGGGCGCTTGCGTTCGCCAGGATGATCGTAGAACCCTGGTACTGGTCGATGCGCTCCAGCAACGGCTGGTTGGAGTCCATGAAGTACATGGTGCCATACATGTCGGCATCCCAGTAGTCCGGCCGAATATCACCGTTGATATTGCCGCCGCTGGGCGTACCCACATGGTAGACGTTGCCATAGGTGGACGGCAGGTAATTGGGAATCAGCGTGTCGGGCGCAACGATGGGAGTGAGCGTCTCGTTAGGACCGTAGCCCACGGCCGTCTCCCACGGCGCTTGCACGGTTAGATATGTGGTCATCCCCGGGCCGCCTGCATAGGCAATCGGGGAGTAGCCTGCGGCGGGGGCACCTGTGCCGCTGCCACTGCCCATGTTTTGATAGAAGTTGCCGTACGCGTCAACTTCGCCGCCGATGTACTGGCCGCCGCCGAAGGTAAGCCCATTGATCGGGCCATTGCCGCCGAGGCCCTCAAAACCGTTGATGATGCCTTGGCACGGGCCAGTGGTGGCCGCGTTGCAGTTGCCCAACTGATGCATGTATCCGGGTTGTACCGTGTACTGGAAGAAGGTCTGGGGGGTCTCCTGGGTATTGATCACCGTCGTCCAGGCGGTGGACTCGTTGGCGTTGCTGGCGTCGTTGCCCATGGAAAGATAGAGATTTCCGGCGGCGTCCAGAGAAATAAAGTCAATATTGTTCGCGGTGGCGGCAGCGGGAGCGGCCGGGTCGGAGGTGTCCGCGAAGGCAAACGCGTTGTTGACCGTCGGCGAGGTTGTGATGGCACAGGTGCTGGAGTTCACGGTCCCGGCGATGAAATAGATATAGCCCGGCTTCACAACGCCGCCGGACTTCATGACTGCATCCGGATTCACACGGGTAATAAAGTCCGCAACCCGCTGGCCTCCGCGGTAGATCACCGAGAGGGTTCCCTTGAAGTCGGCGTAGTACACGTTTTCAAACGAGTCCACGGCAACCGCGTAAGGTGTGCCTCCGATCCCAGTCCCATACGCTGGAACGCCATTGGCGCAACCGCTGTAATGGGACGAGCATGTGGTGCCGCTGCAGCCCGTGGGAGCTATTCCAGCGATGGTGTTGATGACGCCGGTATTGAAGTTGACCTCGCGGATGAGGTCGTTGTTGGTGTCGGCGATGTAGATGTTGCCGACCGCATCGACCGCGACACCGGACGGACTGTTCAGGGCCGCCCCGCCTACCGCGGTAGCGCCCTTATAACCGAGCGTGCCCGCACCGAGTGTTTCCACCGCAGTACTGCCGTCCCCGCTGAACCCGCTAACCTGGGCGTTGGACGAGTTGTACTGGGTGATGCCGGCGACCGTGACCATCTGAGTCGGAATCAGCAACGGCGGGTTGCCGGTATTAGCGGCTACTGCCGCTCCCACTGCGGCCACCATGAAGAAGACCAGGGCCACTGTCAGTTGGAAGAGAGTTCGCGACGAGACGATGTGTTTGCGGAAGAGCATCGGGTTCACCTGTCCTTAAGTCATCTGCATTTACAATTCGGCTGTGTGGGCAGCATGGCTCCCAACCGCCGTCAAATTTCGTGGCTCATTACCCATGAGATACAGTTTCCAAAATATGCGGCATACTACGCGTTCGCTGAAGACACTTGCAAGAAAAATCTTCAGCCGCGCATGCCTCACGGAGATAAGGGCGTGGCAGTCATCTTTTCTACGCGTTCGCTCAAGTCACTTGCAAGGAAAATCTTCCAACGCAGATGCCTCGCGACGATAAGGGTCCGGCAGCAGCCTGTTCCATGCGCTCCATGAAGAAACCTGCAAGAACGATCTTTCAACGCGCATGCCTCCCGGAGATCAGGGCCTATACTATCATCTTGTTCCGCGTACTGGCTGAAGCCGCTTGCAGGGACTGCCCCCGAGCGCGCATGGCTGTTGGAGAGCAGAGCCTAGTTGCCGCCTCCTCCCCCGGATTCGGCAGTTGGCCTGGCCGCCGGTTTCGCCACTTGCAACGGAATCTCCAGAGTACCCACCTTCTGGGAGACCGCATCGAGGACGCCCACCCGGAGAAATATCTCCCCGGGCGGCAGATCGATTTGCTGGAAAAACTGGAACTGCCTCTGCTTTAGAAATTGTTGGACCTGCTCCGCGGTCAATGGCGGGGAGTTGGAGGTCTGGCTCAAACCCGTGATCCGCTTGCCGTATACGTCGTAGGCGGCGAGGTCGAATTCCAGGGAACACTTGCGGCTTCCATCCGGCCCCGCCGCAAACGCGATCTGGCTGGCGAGTGCCGGAATGTAGTAAAGGACGTCGTAGCGCACCAGCGCTTTGCCCTGCAGCTTGGGGTCGAGCGTACCGAGCACCGTGGCATCCCCCGGCTTGGCAGGCCCGGCGCTGGGCGTCACCCGAACATCGAACAGCACCTGACTGGCAGTAGGCACGCCCCGGCCCATCGAGGCCTGCATGTTGTTGCCATACGGCTCCGGTGCGCTGGTAGTGAGCGGCAACATGGGAGTGATCGCGTTGTGTACGATATCGTCCGCGTTGTATCCCTTGCGGTAGCTCAGATGCACGCCCGGCCGGTCCACCTGCACATCGATGTTATGGAAGCGTCCGTCGAAGTTCAGGTCGGGAGGGATGTAGGAAAGACTATAGTAGTTGGCACCGTTCTCGATCGCGTTGTCGACGGCACCCTTCAGGTCGTTGGTGTTGAAGTACGCCACGCCTCCGGTTGCCTCGGCCACCGCCTCCATCGCCACCTGTTCCTGGCCTGTCTTCAGCCGGAACTGCGCCTGTTTGGCCACTTGATTCACCGCGGTATGCGAGTTGATGGTAGACAGTCCCTGGTCGGCGCCGTTGGCCGGATTGTTGAACAATTTGCGCACGTCCACCGGATACACCGCGACCTCGGCCGCCGCCAGCAGATCGGTGGTCCTGCGCACATCCTTGGCGTAGTCCGTGATCTCTGCCAGATCGTTGGTGCCGCCCGCGGTTGGGAACATATTTAGCGGCATCCCCTCGGTAAACCAGATCAGGTTCTTCCTTCCCTTGATCCCGTTTACATACGCGGCAATCTGATTGAGCGCCTCCAGCGTCATGCGGTTGCGAATGTCCTGCTGTTCGCTGGCCAGTTCGTTCTCGAACTGTTGCATCCCGGCAGCGATGTCATCAATGCCGAGTTCGGTTTGCGCGTCCACCTGATCGTCCAGCGCACTGCCGCTGTCGTTGTCGATAAACGGCGACGGCAACGCCCGGTTCTTCTTGCTATCCACCACGGCGATCAGAAGCGCGGGGTCGGAGGTGAATCCCTGTAGGATGCGCAGGCTACTGGTCAGGCCGAGCACGGCGATCCGCGTACCCTTGGGCATGCTCTTCAGGTACTTCAGCGACTCCTGTTTCATGACCGCCTGGTCTAGGGCTTGCGTGTTCAAAGCATCCAACAGAAGAATATTGACCGCGCTGGTAGTGGGCGCCTGTTGAAGATTGGTGTAAACATTGGGCGGCAGAGGCGGCGGAGTGCGCACCACCGGCGGCGTGCTCTCGCTGAACTCCTGAAAGCTGCGGACCGGTTGCGGCTTGCCGTCTTCTTTCACCACAAAGTCGGATTGCTTCAGATCGTGGATCGCACGGCCCTTGGCGTCGGTTACGGTCACGTCCACCACCGTCTCCCGCGAAGTCACGCGAAGCGTGGTGTCGTTTGTCCGCGCTGTACTCTGCGGCGCGGATGCAGCAACGGAACCACCCGCCGCCTGCCCCCATCCTGTCCCATGCATGGCCAAGCACGCCACTCCCGCAGTAAGGGCAAAGGCTGCTAACGTCCTCTTGCCGGCGCGTAGGGCACTGCTCTGCGGAAACGAGCCTGCCTCAGGGGCACGATGATCCACTGCGCCCGGCTGCGCAAGATCGCCTTGGTCTTGGCTAGGGATTTCGCTCTCCAGATTTGCACCCTGTCCGGTTACCGGAACGAGTCGGTCGCCAGCCGTGTGCGTACCTGCCAGGATGGGAGTCTGAGCCCACCCATCCAAACCACATCAAAGAAAATATAAATTCGACGTTGCTTTGACTGATGCAACAAAGGTAGCATGTTGCGTGAAGCTTTGAAAACTTAAAACTTCCGGGCAAACTTAGCCCGCTCCCGGTCGAGCATTGCTCGAACAGAGCCACTCGACCGACTGCAACTGTTTCAATGGGGAAACCTTTTCTCATTGACAATGGAGCCTGTAAACAAATACTTTTTTCGCGTCCCGGCTCATCGGTATTTTCAGATTTCTAGTCATCGGCGCAAGGCTTTTTTGGGGGGGATGTTTTCACCGGGACCAACCGGAATCCTAGCCCAACGCCTTCCAGCGCAACCTCAGATGGAGCAAACTATGTATCGCATCACGACTGTTGGGTCATTGCCGCTCGGGCTTTCTGGCCGTCTTCTCGCACAGCGTTTCGTCACCCTCTTCGCCTGCTTGCTGGCCGTATTCGCCATGGCCCTCTATGGCGGGGCGCCGCTCCATGCCCAGACTACCAGCGGCGGCGGCATCACCGGGACCGTCCTCGATCCCGATGGCAAGGTGGTTGTCAAGGCGAAGGTCACCGCCACCAACACCGACACGGGGGTTGCGACCACGCGCCTGAGTACCGACAAGGGGCTCTATTCGATCGACGACCTGCCGGTCGGCACGTACAACGTCGAGGTCGAAGCCCCGGGCTTCCAAAGGCTGCTGCAGGAGAACGTCAACGTCGACAACGCCTCCATGTTCGGGTTGAATCTGAAGCTCACCGTTGGCGGCGCGAGCGAGACCATCACCGTCACCGATGCTCCGCCATACCTGGACACCCAAGATTCCACGCTGGGCGGGACCATTGAAAATGAGCCTGTATACTTCGCTGCCGCTGACCATGCAGGGCGGGCCGCGCGATCCCACGGCCTTCCAGTATCTGATGCCCGGCGTGCAGGAAAATCCCGGCAACGCAACCAACCAGGGATCAACCGCGGGAGCTTCGGGCATCTATGGAGGCACGGGACAGACCAACCTCAACCAGAACTATGTGGAAGGCGTGCCTGTATCCAACATTAACGCGCAGGGCAGCGGCACGCAGGTCGCCACTGCGGTATCGGTGGATGCGGTCAACCAGTTCAGTGTGCAGACCAGCGGCGCGTCCGTATCGTTCGGCGGCGCTGGAAGCGCCAACTACACCATCAATTCCGGCGGCAACACGATACACGGCACACTCTTCGATTTCGTCCGCAACACCATGTTCGACACCTGGGGCTATGTCAAGGTGCCCGTGACCTCCACCGGTATTGAGACCAAGCCGGCCGAGCACCAGAACAACTACGGCGGAACGGTGAGCGGGCCCATCATCAAGGACAAGCTCTTCTTCTTCGTCAGCTACGAAGGGTTTCGATACACCAAGATCAGCAATACGCCGCAGTTGATCAACGTACCCACGATGCTCAATCGCCAGGGCAACTTCACCGATCTTCACGGCAGCACCAGCGCATCGATCAGTGACCCCACCACGACCTTCGGTTCTGCCGGACGCCCCCCCGCCCAGGGACTGCTGAACGGCATTCCCACCTACAATGTCATCAACCCCGTGCAGTTCTCCAGCATCTCGCTGGGACTGCAAGCAGCTCTTCCTGCCCCCACCAGCAGCGCCACCTCCAACAACTATCTCGCATCGCTTCCACTGGCCAACAGCAACTACGACACCGATGTGAAGATCGACTACAAAATCAATTCACGCAACTCGTTCTCGCTCACAGCCCTGGGCGGCAATGTGGGCTACGGCGGAGCGCCGGACTACGGCAACTACACCCAGTTGCCCGCGCCCTATGCCTCGGGCACCTATACCAACCAGAAAACGGCCAGCGGGATCTTGTCCTTAACGACTACCATCTCGGAAACCCTGATCAACTCGATCAAATACGGATACACGCGCAACTGGGGCGAAGGCTTCCCCATATCCGCCGGCAAGAGCTTGACCACACCTCTTCCGGCTGTGGCGGCAATCTTCGGATCGACTCCACCCGTCCCGGATACCATGCCAGCCGTTGCGGGGTGCCACGGCGGTGAGAACACTTGCGCCGTCGGCATCACCAATACGCCTCCGGGCAATGCCACAACCAACATGCCCAACGTCAGCTTCAGCGGCGGCACGTCGCCCGGCGGATGGTCTTCCTCCAACAGCACCGGCCCCACCGCCACCAATGCCTACACCGTCCTGGACAACCTGACCTGGATCAAGAACCGCCATACCGTCACCTTCGGCGCAACGGCGCAGTGGCTGGAGACCAACGGCGGCTCCTACGGCGGCTTCAGCAATTCCTTGAGCCTCAGCTACAACAGTCTGGATGCAGGCGAACCCTATGCCAGCTTCCTGTACGGCGCCGTCTATAGCTATTCCGGCGGCACCCAGGCGATCCAGGACCTGGGAGCGCGATACAGACCCATGTCGCCTTATGTCCAGGACAACTGGCAGGTAAGCCCCAAGCTCACCCTGAACCTTGGATTCCGCTACGACTATCTGCAGCCCTATCACGAGGTGAAGGACCGCATATCGTTCGTCAACACCACCATGATGAATCCCATCGTGGGGATTCCTGGGGTGGTGAACTATGCCGGCTTCCCCAACATCAATAATTTCGCGGGCAGCACCAACCCGCCTGAGACGCCTGCCCAGCAACTGGCAATGTACGCTCCCTATATATGCCACTGCACCACCCCGGTACATCCTTACAATCAAAACTGGGAGCCGCGCGTGGGCTTTGCCTACGCCATCAATCCAACCACGGTCATCCGGGGCAACTTCGGCCTATCGCTCACCCATTCCGGCGGCGTAGGCGGCGGATCGCGAGCCACCAATGGTACGGGTAACAGCGGCGAGTTCAACTCCAGCTACGGCGGATCGCAGAGCAACAGCAGCACGCCCTATGTTATGAACCTGACCACCGGAGTAAACCAGTTCGGAGCAAACCCCTCCTTCGCCCCGAATGCGACACCCGGCAGCTCCCTGATTACACCCACGTCGGGACAGGGTACCGAGGGCGTAAGCCCTGTCGTCACCATATGCCCCGACAACGTCTCTGTAGTGGCCCCAGGGTCCTGCAGTCCCTGGTCCTCCATCCCGCCCTGGACTGTACCCGGCGCCAGTGTCAATCCACTCAACACCACCGGCAACTACGACTACACCGCCTTCAATGCAGACCACCTGAACGACTTCGGCTGCTCCACCAACGCAACCTTCTGCAACGCAGGCGGCGGCCTGGTCTTCGCTGACCCCTACTATGGCGGGCGCGGTCCGCAATACATCAGCTTCAGCTTCGGCTTCCAGAAGCAGATCAACAAGAAGGCCGTATTCAGCGCCGACTACTCCGGATCGGAGACCCACTTCCTGCCAGGTGGCTCCGGCCGCGGTTTCGCCAACAATACTTTCTCTCCGGACTACGCTCAGTCCTTCGGGACCAATACTACGGTTGCCGGATACTTCGTCGGCACTACCCCGAGCGGCACAGTCATTACCGCGCCTCCCTACCCACTCTTCGCCGGCCCCGGCGAAACCGTAGAGCAGTCTTTGAGGCCCTTCCCGCAGTACGGCGGATTCACCGATGCCTGGGGACAGACCGGAAACTCAAACTACAACTCCCTACAACTCCAGGTCACGCAGCGCCCGTGGCATAACCTCTCCGGCTTTATCAACTACACGCGCGGCAAGCAAATCGACGATACCGGCAACCGCAGGAGCTACTACCCCGTGTCGAACGTGGACGGAAACTTCCCCACTCCCATTTCCGCAAACCGGCTGGATCGCGGCATCGGCGCGAACAGCCAGACCAACGCATTCAACCTGACCTGGGTCTATACCCTGCCCTTCGGGCGCGGTCAGGCCTTCTTCGCCACCAACCGCCTCGCCGGTATGATCGGCGGAGGATGGGAGTTCTCCGGTATCTACAAGTATCGCGATGGCTATCCCATTGCCCTCACCAATGCCAGTGGTCAGTGCCAGATCTAATACATACGGTGGACAGGGACCACAGTGCATGCCCGACTACAATCCCACCTTCGACAAGAGGAAGGCACGCATCAACGGCAGATGGGGACGCGGCCCCGGATCCAATGCATCCAGCTATGGCCAAATCCAGTATCTTGACCCGAACGCCTTCGAATGTCCCGATTCGCCGACGACCAACATCTACCGCACCTGCAATGCGGACGGCAGTAGCTCAAACACAGGGCCGCTGAGCACCACAGGGCCGCTGACCCAGACCTATAAGATCGGCAATATCGCACGCAACGCTCCCGACGGACTGCATGGCCCCGGCTGGTGGGACGTTCGACCTCGGCATCCGGCGCACCTTCAACGTTCGTGAAACCGCTACGATGCACCTTACCTTCCAGATTGAGGCGGACGTGACCAATACCACCAACTCCACCTTCTTCAACTTAGGCGGCTCAGGATCCGGTTGGGATACATCCACCTACGGCGAAGTCTCCGGACAGAACCAGCAGATCCCGCCGCGCGACTGGCAGTTCGCGGGACGCTTCCGCTTCTAACCTCCAACCAGCAAATAGAAATGCGGCCGGCAGATCATCTGCCGGCCGCATTTTTGATGCTCAATGTCCGTTTCCCCCGTGGGGCTGGGTTATTTCGTCGGACGAACAATCCTTATGTCCCGCGCAACATCGCGTGAGAGTTCAAACTCGCGGGAGGCGCGACCGATCCTCACCCAATAACTATCCCGGCCAGCGTTCCTCCTCACCTGCAGCCGCGCCCCTGGCGTGACGCCGCAGGCCTCCATCCACTTCAGGTTGAGCACATCGCGATCGCAGATGCTGTCGATGGCATACGTCCCGTCCTCGACGACATCTGTCAGCAGCATCGACTCCCGCACCGGCCTCTCCCCCCCCGGCATCTTTCCCTCCATAGTCGGGATCGAGTGGCCATGAGGATCGGTCCTGGGATTCCCCAGTTTGGCGGCGATACGCTGCTCGAAGCGCTCCGAGATGAAATGCTCCAGCCGCTCCGCCTCCTCATGCAGCTCTTCCAGAGGGTAATCCAGCACCTCGTACAGAAATGTCTCGATCAGCCGATGATGGCGCACTACCTCCAGCGCGCGCCGCCTTCCCGCGGACGATAGCTGCACTCCGCGATGTCGCTCATACTCCACCAGCGGGGCCTGCGAAAGCGCCAGCTTCTGTAGCATGTTCGTCACCGAGGCAGGCGCCACGCATAACCGTTCGGCCAGCGCCTTGATGGTCACGCGGCCCTGCTCAGCCCCTCCCAGTGAAAGGATGGCCTTCAGGTAATTGTCCACCGATTCGCTGTTGCCGTTCGCGCGCCGAGGTGAAGCCATGCTCAGGGTTCCATCCTGCCATTAAGTTTGACTCATTTCCTGGTGTTAGGTATACCTAATTTATAGGCAACCCTAATTTTTATGGGGCGCGGGTCCCACCGCCCTTCTCCTCTGGGCCCTGCGTAGGAGATGAATGCCCGATCTTTCGCCAATGCAAATGGGACAAGTGACCTCCACGAAGCCGGAATCGCTCGTTGGCCCTTCGGGCGAAGCTCCCTCGGTTGCCAAGCCAGACCCTCCGCGGCGCGGCTTCTTTTCCAACCTAAGCCGCACGGAGATGTGGACCTACTTCGGCCCGGCCTTCGTCGCCTCGGTTGCTTACATCGATCCGGGCAACTTCGCCACCAACATCCTGGGGGGCACACAGTTTGGCTACCGCCTACTCTGGGTGTTGCTGTGGTCGAACATCATGGCCATGCTCATCCAGTATCTGGCTGCCAAGCTGGGCATCGTAACCGGCCTCACCCTGCCGCAGAACTGCCGCAAGCACTTCACCCGGCCCACCACCCTCGGCCTATGGATCGCCGCCGAGATCGCTGCCGTCGCCACTGATCTCGCCGAATTCCTGGGCGCGGCCATCGGCCTCGATCTGCTCTTCGGCCCGCTGCTCGCCGCCCATGGCTTCAGCCCCAAGGAAACGCTTCTGGCGGCCGCGCTGGTCTCTACCGTCCTGGTCTTTGCCATCCTCGCGTTGGACCTCGCGGGCTTCCGCTGGCTGGAGCGCGCCATCATGGGATTCGTTGCCATTATCGGCGTCTCCTATGCCTTCGAGATCTTCCTCGTCCACCCGGACTGGAAGCTGGCGACCATCTATACCCTGCTGCCCACGCTGGACCGCTCCTCCGCGCAGAACTTCCACGACAGCATCTATGCCGCTGTCGCCATGCTGGGCGCAACCGTGATGCCGCACGTCGTCTACCTGCACTCCGCGCTGGTGCAGCCCCGCCTGAAAGAGCTCACCGGCTCCGCGCTGCCTGCCACCGAGACACTGGAAAATCTGGAAGCCCGCAACCAGCCGACCCAGCTTCCGCGCCGTTTTATACTCAGCCGATTCCTGCGCTATGAGCTGATCGACGTCTTCGTCGCCATGAACGGAGCTTGGCTCATCAACTCGGCCATGATCCTGATGGCTGCCGTGGCCTTTGTACACACCAGCAACCTACAGCCCACCATCGAGCAGGCGTACCACACTCTGGGTCCACTCTTCGGACGCCTCGCCGCCACCGTCTTCGCCGTCGCTCTGCTCTGCTCCGGCCTGTCGTCGTCAACCGTCGGAGTCATGGCCGGCCAGGTCATCATCGAGGGTTTCCTCGACATCAAGTTCCCCATCTTCCTGCGCCGCGCCATCACCGTCATCCCGGCCATCGCCATCATTGCCACGGGCCTCGACCCGCTGCGCATTTTGGTGCTCTCGCAGGTCGTGCTTAGCTTCGCTCTGCCCTTCGCGCTCATCCCTCTGCTTCTGCTCACCAGCCGCATGGACGTCATGCGCAGCTTTGCCAGCGCTCGCCGCACCCGCATCGCCGGCTGGTTCGCTGTAGCCGTCATTCTCACGCTGAACGCAATTCTGCTCGGCCAGCTCGCCTTCGGCCGGTAAAACTACGGCAGAACAGGCTGTGAGGGCCCGTCCTGCTGTGTTATTGTGCTTGACTAACTAGCGAGGCTTCTCATCTTCCTTCGGCGCCGGACGAACCGCTGGGGCAGGTTGTGGACGGGGTGCGGCCTGCGACTGTGGGCGAGGTGTAGCTTGAGGCTCTGGACGTGGTGCAGCTTGCGGTTGTGGGCGAGGTGCAGCTTGTGGTTGTGGGCGAGGTGCAGCTTGTGGCTCTGGACGGGGTGCAGCCTGCTGCTGCTGGGCTGCTTGTGGCCTAGCCTGCTGCGGCGGTTGTGGGCGAGGTGCAGCCTGTTGGGGCTGTGCCTGCCGTTGCTGAGGTTGGGGCTGTGCCTGCCTTATTTGCTGCTGCGGCTGTGCCTGCTGTGGCTGTGGTCGTGCCAGTCTGGTTTGAGACTGCGGTGCAGCCTGTTGCGGCTGTGTCTGGCGTTGCTGAGGCTGCGGCTGTGCCTGCCGCATCTGCTGTTGCAGTTGTGTCGGCCCCGCCTGAGGACGCCCCCCCTGGTTTGGTGCTTGCCCCTGGACGGGTCTTGTCGCGCCTCGGTTGCTGGGTTGCGCCGCCGGTGCGGCGGGTCGAGGCAGTGCCGCCGGCAGCGTGCGGTCCTTCGCCACCGGGCCCGCGGCCACAGCCGTAGCGGGCCGGCCATGATTCTGGCTGAACTGCTGCTGCGGGTTCTGCGCCGCCTGATGCTGTACCTGCACCTGCGACGTCATCGGCGGTATGCGCTTCTCCTGCAGCACATGAACCTCCGCCGCCAGTGGACGCGCCTGCACGCCTCCGCGCCCGCCGTTGAAGCTCACACGGTTGTTGATCCGGCCAGTGACCGTCACATTGTTGATGATCACATTGTGGACGTACACATTGCGGACCACGTTCACGTTCACCCGTGTGATCGTTGTGTTGTAGAAGAAGTGGCCGCCGTTCCAGTAGCCGCCGTAGTATCCATGCCCGACGTATCCATACCCGTAATCCACGCCGCCATAAAAGCCGATGTGCAGCCCCCAGTAGCCGTGGTGGAAGCGATAGAACCCGCCATAGAATCCCCAGTATCCCGGGGTCCACAACGCACCCTCATACGGTGCGTCGACCCAGCAGCCCGGGACCCAGTAGTATCCCATGGGTCCCCATGCCCAGTAGCCCGGAGTCCACATGTAATCAGGGTCTGGAGCGGGCGGCTGATCGTAATCCGGCAGTGGCGGAGGCGGATCACTGGCCTGCGCATCGGTCAGATCGTTGGCGTAGAGTGCGTCTGCCTGCTGGTCGCTGAGCTGTCCATTGTCACCGCTTCCATTGTCCGCGGCCCCGTTGTCATAGCTCTGCTGGCCTGAATCCGGTGCCTGGCGCACAATAGGAGCGGCTTGCTGCTGCGAAAAGTCTTCGCCCTGCTGCTGGTCCTGTCCCTGCTCGCTCTCACCCAGCACCTGTGCAGGCTGCGCTCCACTGGCCGACGCCATGTTTGCGTCCGCGGGATCGCTTCCATTCTGGTCGACCGCACTCTGCGCACCTGCCACCTGCGCCGACTTATGACAGCCGGGAATGCCGAAGACCATCGCCAGCCCCAGGCCAACGCCGAGAAGACTGCACCCCATCCTGGAAACTCCAGGCATCCGCCTCTCACGCTGCGCCGATGCTGCACTCGCCTCGCATGACTTCGCACCTTCCATCACGCCGTCCACTGTCCGCGTCCTGCTGCTCTGGTTCATGGTCATCTCCGATTCCATCCCGCATAGATTCCCGAGGCATCCGGCAGATTGCCGAATGGCCGCTAGCATCCCTGCTTAGGTAGGATGCAATCCGTCGCAGAAGATCGAGCTGCCCGCCTATCTTATTTCGCGGCAGGATATTCCACCGTCTCGCCGGTCCGCCCATTGGTCACCGCCAGACTGCCATCCATGCGCGCCGTTAGCTTCAGATAGTTCCCCGCATCCGGCCCCGCCAGGTTGGCTATGTGCGAATCCGCCACGTTGTGCTTGGCATCGCTTCCCTCGGCTGTGTGCAACTGCCACAGGTCCTTCAGTCTGGAGGAACCCTCAATGGTCTCAAAGGTTGCGGGAGCGCCGCCCTTGCGCGGGCCGTTGTCCATGATCGCCAGCCGTGGAGCAATCGCATCCACCAGCGCCGGGCTGCCGCTATTGATCAGCCCGTGGTGCGACACAATGTACACATCCATCTTGCCCAGCTTATCCACCGGACACACCAGCCCACGTTCCTTGTTCCACGTCAGGTCGCCCAGGTCCTGTATGCGCAGCTTGCCAAAGGTAATTACCAGGCCCAACGAGCGGTCGTTTTCTGTGTTCTCCGCGTCCTTCAGCGGCGACGCTGCACAGAACGGATTCTGCTCTCCGGTAGTTGCCAGAGTTGTCTTCAGTGGCTGCGCGATCACTTCGCCGTCTCCGCTCACCACCTCCACATGCATGGCCTTTATCGGCAGCACGTCGCCCGGCTTCACCGTCAGATGCTCGGCGTGACTGTCAGCCAGCACTTTCTGGTACGCGTCGTATCCCGCAATCGTCGACGCGCCGCCCTGCACATCCGCGGTCTCGCGATTTATCCCATGATCGATGAACCGCCCAACCGGAATCAGTGCCGTCAGTTGCGGCAGCCCGCCCACGTGGTCGGAGTGGTAGTGCGTGATCAGTAGATTGTCGATCTTGTTCACGCCGGCCAGCTTGCACATGGCCGCTATGCGACCGGCGTCCCGGGGCGCATTCGGGTTTCTGGAGTCCGGCGATCCGGTATCCACTAGCAGGCTCTCGCCGCCCGGCGCGACAAACAAGGTTGACTGCCCACCCTCTACATCGACAAAATATACTTGTAACTCACCCTTGCCGATTGCAGACCGGCCGCTCTGTGCCCCGCTGGTGGGGCCCCAGCGACCCCCACCGCCCTGGGCAACTGCAACCCCAGCCAGCGCAACCAATGCCACCAACCCAACACTCCACAACTTCGCTATACGCATAATGTCCTCGATATTTTCAAGATCGCCGCTCTGAATCGAAAAGATCGGCCAACCTTGGCATCATCGCATAAATTGCATGGAAATTTCTCCCCATTTGCGCTTCCGATACGGATCGCGTTACTGTGGGTTTCTACCGGTATCGCTCGTCCCTGGCTAGGACATTTCACCCATGACCCATCGCAGCGTACACAAAATGGATCGCAGAGGTTGGCTCCCGCTCCTGGCTGTCGCATTGTTGTTTTCCACGACGGCGGCGCACGCCCAACTGGAGCACAAGGGGCCTAAGGAGGCCATGGCCCTTGCCGACTCCACGCCTCCCTACGATGTCGCCTCGGTCAAACAAAACAAGTCGGCCGACCAATCCGCCAACATGTCCATCCGCGACAACGTCTTCACCGCAACCAACGTACCGCTGAATAGTCTGATCGAGTTCGCATACGACGTCCGTTCCGACCAGATCGCAGGACTCTCCGGCCCCGTCAGCTCCGCGCGCTTCGATATCGAAGCCAAAGTCGTCCCACCCGATGGCGGCCCTATGCCCACTCTTACCGATACGGTATTGCAGGCCATGATCATCCCGCTGCTGGCTGACCGCTTCCAACTTAAGGCGCATCTGCAATCCAAAACCATGCCGGTATATGACCTGGTCGTCGCCCACGGCGGCCCCAAGTTCCAACTCGCGGTGGAGGATGACCAGACCAACAGCTCCATGAATATGAGGGCGTCCAACAACGACAGCATCATCACAGCCAAAGATTCTTCCATGACCGACCTTGCCGCGGAACTCTCCGACGAAGTTCATCGCCAGGTCATCGACAAGACCGGCATTAAAGGCAATGCTGACTTCACCCTCAAGTGGACCTCCGACGAAGCCGCCGATCAGGGCGGGACGGTCATCTCCATCTTCACCGCCGTCGAGGAGC
This sequence comes from uncultured Acidobacteriaceae bacterium, assembly GCA_963810995.1. Classification (GTDB taxonomy): domain Bacteria; phylum Acidobacteriota; class Terriglobia; order Terriglobales; family Acidobacteriaceae; genus Edaphobacter. Next base: position 19,211 of record CAWERM010000124.1, read on the forward strand.
AACTCGGCCTCAAGCTGCAACCCGCCAAAGGCCCCGTCGATACCCTGGTCATCGACCACGCGGAAATGCCGTCCGAAAATTAGTTTCGCAGGCGTATGCTTTTTCCATAGCCTTCGTCTTCCAGCGATGGTGATGAAAGGGATTGGTCAGATCATGAATCCTCGGGCCCTGATCAACAGCCGTATATCAGCTTTCGTCCTCCTCTTCGCCGCCACAATCCTCCCCGCTCAGTCACCCGCACCGCCCGCCGCACCCACCCCGCCGAACGCCACGCCCGCCGCCGCGCCACTAACCTTTGACGCCATCTCCATCCATCCAACCAAACTCAAAACGATCTCAGTCAACGAGGACGTCGAGACCACTCGCATGGTTCTAAGCGATCCGCCCGACGGCTACCACGTCGAAAATGGCACTTTGAAGTACTTCATCATGGACGCCTACAGCGTCAAGTGGGACGACATCGTCGGAGGCCCGGACTGGATCGAGAACATTGGCTACGACATCGACGCCAAGGTCACTCCCGCCGCCGATGCTCCTCCGCCTAAGCTCACCAGAGCCCAGCGCAGGCAGATGATCCAGTCGATGCTCGCTGACCGCTTCAAGCTCATCGTCCACAACGAAACCAAAGACGCCCCCATCTACGAGCTCGACCTCGCCAAAGGCGGCTCAAAGCTCCCCATAACGACCCCCAATGACACCTTCGCCAAGGGGATCAACGGGCTCGATGGTAATCCTGTATCCAGCGGCTATCCGGTAATGCTCAGTCGGGGCCGGCTCATCGGTCAGTCGGTCACCATCGCCTCGCTCATCGACTATCTGAAGCAGGAACTCAAGCGCCCCGTCGTCGACAAGACCGGCCTCACCGGGAAATACGACCTCTCCTTGCAGTGGACGCCGGACAACACCCTTCCCGACTCGCCACTCGCCGGCGGCCCATCCATCTTCACTGCGGTCCAGGAGCAGCTTGGCCTCAAGCTCACCTCCACCCACGGCCCCGTCAAGACCATCGTCATTGACCACGTCGAAAAGCCGTCGGCGAATTAAATCCTCTGCCTCGCCGGCTAGGGTAGGTCTACACAAGTCTTCGAGATTCCCTCAGCGGCTAAAGCCGCATTGATTTTGCGGCATGTATGGCACGGCTGAAGCCGTGCCCTTAAGCAAAACGGAGTATTTCAGCATCCTCTGAAGTCTAGCCCTTTCAAAACGGCGGCCAATTCAGAGATTCCCTACGCCAGCAGCACTTCGATGCCTTTGCTGCGCAGCATCTCCACGTATTCTGGGGCCAGTTCGATGTCGGAGACAACGGTATGCACGGCGTCCAGCGGCGCTACCGGAATCATCGCGCCGCGTCCGAACTTGGTATGGTCCGTAACAATAATCACCCGGCTGGCGATCTCGATCATCTTCTGCTCCGAGCCCACCACCAGCGTGTTGTTGTTGCTGAACCCGGCTTCCGTGACGCTGCCTGTTCCCATGATGAGTACGTCGGCGCGGATCAGGCTCAGCATCTGCTCGCACAGCGGCCCCAGCATCACCCGGATGCGCGGATCAAGATAGCCGCCGGTTAGCGTCAATTCAATGTTGCGCCGCGCCTCCAGTGTCTCCGCGATGGGCAGCGAGTTGGTGACGATGTGCAGCGACTTGCCGGCAAGCTCTCCAGCGACAGCCGCGACGGTGGACCCGCCGTCCAGGATGACCGTTTGGCCATCTTCAATCAGGCCCGCCGTAAGCCGCGCGATGCGGCTCTTTTCATCGCTGAAACGTCCGCTCTCCACGGTGAAGTCGAAGGAGCCGTTGCCGGTTGCATGCACTGGGACCGCGCCACCATAGACACGCTTGAGGATGTTCTCCGCCTCCAGTTGGTCCAGATCGCGGCGAACGCTGGACTCGGAGGCATCCAGCTCGCGGCACAGGGTCTCCAGATCGAGGAAGTCCTTGGCCTCGAACATCTGACGGATTCTCAGTTGCCGTTCAGCAGCTTTCATCTTTCAGTGACCGAGTGTCGCGAGTTGCGGAGTTCATCCACTTCTCTCAGGGATTTCTTTTCAAAATTTCAGGTTTCGTTGATCGCTCTCATCACGGCGTCGGTCACGCTCTTCACCAGACTATCGACCTCCGCACTGTCAGACCCGGCGGGCCTGAAGCCGTCTCGCACGCAGGGAAGCCGCGCAATGGCGCTGGGGTCTTCCATATCGGACAACTGGCACTCCTTCATGGTCGATGGGTCGAAGCGCGAGTCGGGCAGGCCCAGCGTCTTCTTGATGGCCAGCAGGTCGGAGGTCTGCCGCTCGAGATATTTGCGAGATGGGCACGCCCAACTGCGACGCCAGGATCAGGGTATGGCAGTAGGTGTCCACTACTTCGGCATACCACTCGGCGTGGGTCACTGTGTCGGCCCAGCAGATGATGCCGTGGTTGGAGAGCAGCACGGTGTTGTGGTCGCGTACATAGGGCATCACGGTCTTTGCGAAGTCTGCCGTGCCCGGCGTTTCGTAGGGCGACAACAGCGACCTTGCCGATGAAGACTTCGAACTCGGGGATGAGCCGGTTGGGCGGGACGCGGCCAGTGATGGCGTAGGCGGTGGCATGGGGGGGATGGCAGTGAACACACGCCTTGGCCTCGGGGACGGCCTTGTAGATTTCCAGATGCAGGAAAATCTCGCTGGTCCGCGGCTTGGTTCCCGCGATCTGGTTGCCTTCCAGATCGACCATGCAGAGATCTTCCGGATTCAGATCGAACTTGCTGACCAGGGTCGGCGTGCAAATAACTTCGTTCGGCCCGATGCGATAGGAGATGTTGCCGCCATTGCCATCGACAAAGCTGCGGTGCCAGAGCTTGCGGCCAACCGCGCAAATCTCTTTCTTAACCGCCTCGGCCTCCGGCGTGGTGAACAGCTTGGGATTGGCAGGGCTGCGCGTTGGCTGCACTGGACTGCTGAAGGTGGCCGATCCAGCCGCGCTTCCGCCACCAGATGCGCCGCCAATCACAATCTCAATCTCGTTCTGCCGCAGAAAATCGCGCGCCGAAGGAGTGATGATGCATCGCTTGGTAACCAGGACCTGCGTCGCCCCGGTCGCCAGGGCACTCTGCGCATCGCGCATTACCAGTACATTCTGACCGGTGAGTTCAATCTGTTTCACTTCGCCCTTCCTCACTGCTGCACCTCAGGTTCTTACTTAGCTAACGGTTGTGAACTGGTTGTGATGGTGTCGACAATCAACGTGCAATAGGCGTCCACCGGGACTCTGTTTGGCCAGAAAGGGTTGGCGGCCTCGCTGCCCTCGGTAAACGCCACCATCTGGCCTTTGGCAGCGCCCAGCGCATCCACCGCAACCAGCGACTTGCCTCCAGCCAGTCCATTCTTAGCCCGCAGATTGGCCATGGTAACCGGCTCCAGCACAACCAGCGTCAGGCCCAGCAGCTCTGGAACAGCCGGGCTTAGCGTGATGCTTCCGCGAACGATGGCCAGCCTCATGCTGTCCTCCCTGCGCCCTGTACCGGATCGACGATTCCCACTACCACCATACGTCCTGGCGTGGTGTTGCCAAAACGCTGGCGCGCGATGTCGCCATCGGTGGAGACCAACACGGTGGAACTGTTGGCCGCGCCCAGCCAGTCGATCACCACCAGCGGCTCCGCGCCTGTGCTGCCGTCGGCCTCCAGCCGCTGGGCAACCAAAAAACGGCAACCTTCCAGCGTGGCGTGCTTGGCCGCTGCAACTACCGTGCCGTCGATGCGTGCCAGAAACATATCTAGATGATCCTCAACGCGTTGCCAATGGTGAGCTGACGTTCACGTGTAAATGTCAGTGGCGTGGTGATGCCCTCGCCGGTGGGAGTCGCAATGCTATGGCTCAAATATCCCGGCCCGCCGAATCCTAGCGACGCTAGCGACGATGCATTGCTCACAAAGATGGTGGTATTCATGGCGCGTGCCATGCGCGTCACTGCGTCCACATCCTTGGAGTGAATGATGGCCGTATGCCGGTATCCGTGCTCGGCCTTCACCGCTGCCTCGATGGCCGCGTTGGAGCAATTCACGCGCACCACCGGAACGAACGGCATCATCTGCTCTTCCACAACGAAGGGGTGGTCCTCGTCCGTCTCGCCGAAGAGAATCTGGTATTGGCGGAACGGTCACGCCAGCCGCCTTCGCCAGCACCGCGACGTCCTTGCCGACAAACTCCTTCCTCACATGCGCGCGGGCGCATCCCTTGCCATCGCCCTCGAAGGTGAAGGCAGCCTGCGTGAGCCGCTCGATCGCGGCTTGTTCAGCTCGAAGCCGCCGGCGCGGCGCATCGCATCCATAAACGCCGAGGCGACGGACGCGACTACAAAGACTTCTTTTTCGCCGA
>CAWERM010000125.1:0-3285 GCA_963810995.1 uncultured Acidobacteriaceae bacterium
GTCAACAACAGCAGTCTTGACGCGTCCTTGCCGTTCCAGCATCCCGACGACAATGGTTTTGCCCTGCACTCCACGGCTCTTACTGATCCCTCTTGGCTTCTTGCTATGGTGCATATTCTGGACTTTGCCGCCGATGAAAGTCTCGTCCATCTCGATCTCACCGCCCAGCATTCCACCACCATCGTCCTGCATGGCCAAGCGAAGCCTTTGCAGCATGAACCATGCGCTCTTTTGAGTCACATTCACGGCCCTAGCAATCTCGTAGCTGGACACGCCGTTCTTGCAGTTAGTAATCATCCATGCGGCCATGAGCCACTTGTCCAGAGGCAACGGCGAGTCCTCGAAGATGGTTCCAACCTTCGCGGAAAACTGGCGTTTGACGTGCTTAGATTTGCACTGCCACTTGCGCTGCTTTGCCAGCCACGAAACGTCCTTGCGACCGCAGGTTGGGCACACGACAACTCCATCCGGCCATCGCTGCATTACCATGTAAGCAATGCAGTTATCAGGATTGGAGAAGAATACGATTGCTTCTTGTAGAGTCTTTGGGCTTTCCATACTTCAAACGATAGCAAATCACTGTTGATTTGTCAAGTATGTTGTTACCCCACTTAGTTAATAAAATGGGTACGAAAGTATCTAGACCTTCGTACTGTTGTTTGCCCGTCACAAGTAGCCCATTATGGATGTGCAACACAGACCTGGGAGAGGGGCTACAAGGTTGAACAGCGTAAGCTGTTTGGCGCTTGCAGCCCCATTTTTTTGCTGAACGGCGAATTTCGGCTTCCATGCGCCCCATATCATGTTTTCTCCGTCTCCATCTCCTGCATGTTTATTCCCGAAGTGGCGCCAAGTTTGGCTCATGGTGCAGGTTCTCGCCTAATCAACGGCGTCACTTATTTCTCCGTGCAACTTTCCTCACCCATCCCTGCATCGAACGACTTGATGCTGAATTGCCTGCTGCGTTCTAATCGAGATCGCGGGCATCGTGGTTCCGGCAGGTACATTCAAGAAGCAGATGCATACAAGAAAGCGAAGGGGTATATACCGATGAAACGACTCTCTGGAATTCTATGTGGCTTGGCACTCTTCACCACCACCACGATTGCAGCCGTTGGACAAGACCACGCAAAACTCGATGAGCGTCTCACCAGCGCACAGGCCGTTATTCAAGAGGTAATGGCAACGCCCGATAAGGGCATCCCGCAGAGTATTCTGGCCGGTGCAGCATGCGTCGTCGTCGTTCCCAGTTACAAGAAGGGCGCCTTCGTCATTGGAGCGCAGTACGGGCAGGGCGTTGCCACATGCCGCACTCCCGCGGGATGGAGCGCTCCGGTCTTCGTGCAACTGACGGGCGGCAGCTTCGGCTGGCAGATCGGCGGCCAATCCACCGATCTCGTGCTGGTAGCCATGAACCAACACGGACTACAGGACATGCTGAAGAGCAAATTTAAGCTGGGTGCGGACGCAGCGGCCTCGGCAGGCCCGGTAGGACGCAACGCGCAAGCCTCCACGGACGCGTCCATGCGCGCTGAGTTCCTCACCTATTCGCGTAGCCATGGCCTCTTCGCCGGGCTTGACCTGGACGGCACTGTCCTCTCGCAGAACGCCGACGATACTCGGACCGAGTATGGTGCAGACGTCCCCTTTGACATGGTGCTGCATGGTAACAAAACAGTTCCGGAGAATGCTACTGCCTTCGTCCGCACCGTCGCCCACTATTTTGTTGTCTCCAAGAACAACCAGTAGCTGGGAACGATTACCATTAGCGCCATCGCGTCGCAGGATAAGAAGACGCCGTAACGCATAGCAGACGAAGCCGCCAGACGGAAGTAATCCACTGGCGGCTTTGCTGCGCCTGGAACCCAACGGCACTTCTACATGGAAGCCAGCCCAATCGGGATGTAAGCCTGCGCAAGCCATCTGCGTCTATACCTCTCAGAGGCGAGATTGTTCAATATCTAAACCACCGAAATCGCTTTTTACCTCTCTCTTTTCCTGTTCCCTAATTCCCGATCCGCTAGACTGGAACCTTGATCCGCCAAGCCCAACCCATGCACGAGCCGGCGAGACGACCCAGTCTTCGCCATGCCGTCGAATTCGCCACGGCGTGGGTCTTCATCCACATCTTGCGCGCTCTGCCGCGGCGCATGGCACGGGCTTGCGGAGCAGGTATCGCGGCCATTGCGTTTGTGCTGCACAGCCGCCTACGCAGTGTGGGACGGCGCAACCTGGAACTGGCCTTCCCTGCCCTGCCAGCTGCCGAGCGCGAGGCGATCCTGCGCAAGGAATACCGCCATCTGGGCTGGCATCTGGCGGAATTCTGCCAGATGTCCACCTACACGCGCGAGTATGCCGGCCGCTTTATCCGCTACGTGGGGCTAGATCATTACCTCGCAGCACGCGAGCGCGGCAAGGGGGTGTTGGTGCTGACCGGCCACCTGGGCGCGTGGGAGCTTTCCAGCTTCTACCACTCGCTGGCCGGTTACCCCATGGGCATGGTGATCCGCCGCCTGGACAATCCGTTGGTGGATTCGATGGTGAATACAATCCGCTGCCGGCATGGCAACCGCGTGCTGCACAAGGACGACTTTGCCCGCGGCCTGATTGCGGCAATGCGCACGGGCGAGACAGTCGGCATTCTGATGGACACCAACATGACGCCGCCGCAGGGCCTGTTCGTGCCGTTCTTCGGGATCGAGGCCTGCACCGCGTCGGGACTGGCGCGGGTCGCGGTCAAGACCGGCGCCGCCGTGCTGCCCGGTTTCCTGGTTTGGGAGGAGTCGGAGCGCCAGTACGTGCTGCGCTTTGGCCCCGAACTGGAGCTGGCATCCACCGGCGATTCCGAGGCCGATGCCGCCACCAATACAGCCCATTTCACCGCTGTGATAGAGGCCGCCATCCGCCGCTACCCAGATCAGTGGCTGTGGATGCACCGCCGCTGGAAGACCCGGCCGCCGGGCGAACCTCCACTTTACTGAGTAGGATTCGGCTGCGAAGCACGGCAGTTCCGGAAGGTTGAACAGCAGCGCATAAAATCGAAGGTGTGTCTTGCGCAGCATCCGCGACGTAAAGGGAGTGCGATGAGAAGCTTCAAAGAGGTGACGCAGGGCAATCGAACCATGTTTTACGAGTACATTGCCAAGTGCCTGGTGGGCGTGAGCGTCGGCTATCTTTTGATGCAGACATTTCCCCGGCAAAGCGGGCAGTATTACTGGCTGTTGATCTCCATCCTGCTCAGCAGGATGGAGATCAACAGCCAGTAATACTCCCCGCTTTGCCGGA